>CAVEDI010000242.1:0-14087 GCA_963614405.1 Oscillospiraceae bacterium
AGGCCCGGCATTAAAAAGTCGAAGATGCTCCAGAGCTCGGATAGGCGGTTTTCGATGGGCGTTCCCGTCAGGGCAAAGCGCACGCCGGCAGGCAGGCGCTTTGCGGCGCGCGCCACCTGGGTGAGCGGGTTTTTAATGTACTGGGCCTCATCGAGCACCACGCGGGCAAAGTCCCGCTCGGCATACTCGTCGATATCGCGGCGCATGAGGTCATACGACGTCACGACCACGTTATGCTCGTCGGCGCCTGCTATCTGCACGCGGCGTTGAGCCTTGGCGCCCACGATGGCGCACACATCCAGCGAGGGCGCAAAGCGCTCCAGCTCGGCAGTCCAGTTGTACACGAGTGAGGCCGGGCATACCACGAGCGTGGGCTTGTTGTCCCCCGCCTCCACGCGCGCCAGAATATGCGCAATCATCTGGAGCGTTTTGCCCAGGCCCATGTCGTCGGCCAAGATGCCGCCAAGGCCCAGGTGTTCGAGCGAGCCGAGCCACTGGTATCCGTCGACCTGGTAGCCGCGCAGCGTGGCCTTGAGCGAGACCGGCACCGTAAAGTCCATCTTGCCGAGCGTATCCAAGCGCTCGACGGTGCGGCGGAACGCGGCATCGCGATCGGCCTCGAGCGCCGGCGTGCGCGCAAGCATGCTGTCGACGAACAGAGTACTCGACGCGGGAAGCGACACGCCGTCGAGCAGGTCGATAGCATCGACGCCCAGGTCCTCGGCAAGACCAAACGCGGCGCGGGCACCCTCGTCCAGGCGAATGATGTCGCCGGACGTCAGGCGCGCAAACGTCTGGTGGCGCTTGTAGGAGTCGAGGTAGATGGCAAGATCTGCCGCCGAAAGCCCGCTCGCGCCCAGTTCAACATCGAGCAGGTTGCTCTTGACGGTGGCACGCACCGAAAGCTTGGGCGCAGGGCGCACCGAGATCTGGCGTAGGCGGTCGCTGAGCATGACCTCGCCCAGCTCGGACAGGGCAGACAGGCCCTCGGTCAGCAAGCAGAACAGGCTCTCGTCGTCGCGCTCCTCAAACGCCAGGCCGCCCTCGTAAAAGTCGAAATACAGGGCCGCCGTGTCCATAACGCGAAACTCTGCTATCTCGTCGCGCGGCGGCACGCCCGGGCGCTGTTCTTCGAAGGGGCTTCCCGGAGCACCCAGGCTAAAGAGATCTGCCGACCAGTCGCCGTAGGAAACCGTAATCTTGCAGGTCACGAGCCCGTCGTCGACACCGATTGCTATGGCAAAGCTCGGCTCGGGCGCCACGGTGTCGAGCACGGCGGGCGCGGTAAGGTCGGTGTAGTCGCGCAAAATGGGCAGCGCCATACGACAGAACTCCCCCACCTGGTCGACAGCGATATGGATCGGCGTGCGACAGGGCAGTAAGCGCGATAGGAACGGCGCCGCATGCTGGGCAAACGCTACATCGGCGCGGCGCGCACGGCGGGTGTCGACCAGATAGGCAACGTCGCCCGAAGCAAAGCAGTATGCATCGGCCGGCAGGCGTAGATCGTAGCTGCCGCCAGCCGCCGGCGCGATTTTGGCGGCAAGGAGCGGTGGGCGCTTAGACAGAGCCTCGTCCTCCCCTTCCGGAGGCATCTCAACCGCCACGTCATAGGTGCGATGCGTCGTCGTCCCCCGCGACCAGGCGGGCTCAAAGGAGATGGTCTGGCCACGCAGCAGGTCCAGCACATATACGATGCTATGCTCGGACAGCGGCAGCTGACGCTCGGCGACAAAACCACTGCGGGCAAAGTCGTACGACGCCGAACGCGAGCTTGTGATGTCATCGAGATAGGCAACTGTCGTCACGACAAGGTTGAGCAGCTTTGTCGACACGTCTTCGAAGGCTTCGGGCGTATGGACAAACGTGAGCTTCTTACCGTACGAGAAGGTGCCGCCGCGCACGTAGGCATCGGCCATGCCGTCGATGTCCTTGACCACGTAGGACACCGAACCGCAGCGAATGCGGAACTCGAGCGCCCAGCTAAAGCGGTCGGCGAACAGCGGATTGTAGTACGGCACCAACGAAGGCTCCAACACCGCCTTGGGGGCATCGGGATCCACACTGCCGGCGAGCTTGCGGCGCATGCTCGCCAGCTCATCCATGCGCGCGTCCGAAAGATCGGAGAGCGCTGCCATGAGGCTGGGACTCGTGGGAACGGGCGCCGGAAAGGGAAAGTTGGGATTGACGGCCGGCGCTTTGGGCGCGGTGCGCGCGGGCTGTTTCGGCTGCGCCGTAAACGTGCGGACCGGCGTGCGCAAACCTTCGACGGGCTCGGCGCCGCTGGCATCCAAATACGCCAGAGCCGTGGCAATAGCGTGCTTGCACATACCGGGGTAACGATAGGCGGCGGGGCAATCGCAGTCGTAGTCGATCACCTCGTGCTCGTCCATGTCGAGCGCCACGTGCGTCTTGTACAGGTCGCCGCGCGAACCGCGCACCGAGCCCTCAACCGTCACGTTTTTGGAGAAGCGCGAGCCGCTGTCCTCGATCGACAGCACGGCGCCGTTGAGCATGAGCGAACGCCCCTTCATAAAGGTGCCGCTCAACGCCGCCTCTTTGCGAAGCGCCTGCACAAACGTCCCCTGCGCCATCACTTCCTCCAATCTCACCCGGGGTAGCTTAGATAACCGTCACGCGGCCTTGGTTGCCGACGATGGCCTTTGCCTCTGCCAGCAGCGGAATCGAGCGTGCATTGACCTTGGCCGGCACCTCAGCGCGCAGCACGCGCCCGTCGACTTGCTCAATAAAGATCTCCACGCGGTCGCCGCCCGGGTTGGTGGTGAGCACCGTGGCCAGGCGCGCCATATTGCCCTGGCTAAATCGACTGTTGGGCACCATGACCTCAAAGACCTTGGGCTTGTTTTTCTCCTCGCTAAGCTCCAGCGGCACAATCTCCTGCGCGATGATCTGGTCGCCGCGGTCCGAGCGCTCGAGCTTGCCCTTAATGCGCACAAACGCGTCGGACAGCTGCGCGCCGGTCTCGGGATCGACCTCGCCGTACAGATACCCCTCGGCCTCCTTGTAGGTCTTGGGGAACACCACGACCGTGGCCTCGCCTTCCATGTCTTCGAGCTGCACGATACCCATGGGGTCGCCGTTTTTGGTCACGCGCTTGGACACGCTCGAGACCATGCCGGCCCACCACAGCGCCTTGCCCTCGGGAATCTCCTGGTTGATGGTGCCGCCCGTGGGGTTTTGCACCTCGTAGCCGGTGTCGATCTGCGAGAACGAGAAGTCGCGCGCTTTGCTAAGTGCATACTCAAACGGGCGCAGCGGGTGGTCCGAGACATAGATGCCCAGAACCTCCTTCTCCTGGCTCAACTTAAGGTGGCGGTCCCATTCCTGGCCATCCGGATCGGGCACGCTCACCTCGAAGCCCGAGCCCTCAACGTCGCCAAACATATCGAAGAACGACGTCTGGCCGCTCGCGCGGTCCTTCTGGCGCTTTACCGCGGCATCGATGATGTTCTCGGGGTTGTTCTTGTCCACAAAGTGCATCATCTGGCGACGCGGATACCCCGTGGAGTCGAAGGCGCCTGCCTTGATCAGCGATTCGATCACGCGACGGTTGGCCTGGCTCGAGTCCACGCGCTCGACAAAGTCGTGCAGCGTCTTAAACGGACCGCCCGCCTCGCGCTCTGCGATAATCGCCTGCGCCACGCCGGTGCCCACGCCGCGGATGCCGGCCAGACCAAAGCGCACGCCTTCCTTGGTAGCCGTGAACTCGGTGCCGGACTCGTTGACATCTGGCGAAAGCACGGGAATGCCGTCGTGACGGCATGCCGAGACGTAGTGCACGATCTTATCGGTCTTGCCCGTATAGGACGTCAGAACGGCCGCCATGTACTCGTGCGGATAGTGCGCCTTGAGCCACGCCGTCTGCATAACCAGGATGGCGTAGCCGGCGGAGTGCGACTTGTTGAAGGCGTAGGACGCGAACTCGAGAACATCGTCCCAAATCTTCTGGGCGACCTCGCGCGTGTAGTTGTTCTTGATAGCGCCGTTCATCCAGTGGTCGTAGGTGGTCTCGTCCGAGCCATCCTCCCAGTGGAGCACCGTCGACGTGAGCAGCTTAATCTTTTTCTTAGCCACGGGCTTACGGATACGCGAGTCCGATTCGCCCTTGGAGAAGCCGCACATCTCGACGGAGATGAGCATAACCTGCTCCTGGTAGACCATGGTGCCGTAGGTTTCGCCCAGGATGTCGTCCAGACGGTCGTCGTAGGAGACGGCCGGCTCCTTGCCGTTCATACGGTTGATGTAGGACGAGACCATGCCGGCGCCCAGCGGGCCCGGGCGGTACAGGGCGATCAATGCCACGACGTGTTTGTACTCGGTGGGCTTCATGTTCTTGATCGTGGCCGTCATGCCGGCGGACTCGACCTGGAAGACGCCGGCGGTGTGGCCGGAGCCCATGAGCTTAAAGATCTCGGGATCGTCAAAGGGAATCTCTTCCTCTTTGATGTCGATGCCGAAGTTCTTTTTGATGTTTGCCTTGGCCTTGGAGATAACCGTCAGCGTGCGCAGGCCCAAGAAGTCCATCTTGAGCAGGCCCATGTCGGCGACGGTATGGCCCTCGTACTGGGTAATCTCGACGCCGCCCTTGGTGTCGAGCTTGGTGGGCACGTGCTCGTTGACGGGGTCGCGGCAGATCAGAACGGCGCACGCGTGCACGCCCTCGCCACGGGTGAGGCCCTCGATCGAGAGCGCCGTGTCGATGATGCGGCGAGCGTCGTCGTCCTTTTTATAGGCCTCGGCAAAATCGGGGTTAAACAGATCCTCTTTGCCGGGTTGTTTGTCGAGCACCTGCTTGAGCTTGACCTTGGGGTCGCTCGAGACCATCTTGGACAGGCGCTGGCCCATGTAGACCGGGTAGTCCAGGACGCGCGCGGCGTCGTTGATGGCCTGCTTGGCCTTGATGGTCGAGTAGGTGATGACGTGGGTGACCTTCTCGGGTCCGTAGAGCTGACGAACGTGCTCCACGACCTCGAGGCGCCGCTCATCGTCGAAGTCCATATCGATATCGGGCATCTCGGTACGTTGCGGGGACAGGAACCTCTCGAACATCAGGCCGTTCTCGAGCGGGTCGAACGCGGTGATGTTCATGGCGTAGGCGACGATAGCGCCGGCGGCCGAGCCACGGCCGGGGCCGACGCCGATGCCGTTGTCCTTAGCCCATTGCACGTACTCGGCAACGATCAAAAAGTAGGCGGCAAAGCCCTTGTCGCAGATGACCTTGTATTCGTACTCAAAGCGCTCTTTGATGTTGACGCCACCGATCTCGCGCGTGGCCCAGTCGTCGCCATAGTGCTGGCGCAGGCCCTTCTCGCACTCGCGGCGGAACTGACTCTCGTGCGTCTCGCCGGGATCGAGCAGCGGGAAGCGCGGCAGGATGATGGAGTCCCAGTCGAGCTCCACGTAGCACTTGTCGGCGATCTCGAGCGTGTTGTCGCAGGCCTCGGGGCAATACGGGAACATCGCCCGCATCTCCTCCTCGGTCTTCATGTAAAACTCCGAGCCGGTCATGCGCATGCGGTTGGGGTCATCGACCTTGGCGTTCATGCCAATACACATGATGACGTCCTGCACGGGCGCATCCTCGCGGCGCAGGTAGTGGAAGTCGTTGGTGGCGATGACCTTGACGCCCACCTGCTTGGCGATGTCGATGAGCGTGCGGTCCATCTGCTCGTCAGTCAGGCCGTTGTCGGTGGTGATGCCGTGTTCCTGGATCTCGATGTAGAAGTCACCGGGCTCGAAGGTATCACGGAAGGTCTCGGCCCACTTGATGGCGCCTTCCATGTCGCCGCGGTCGATGTATTTGGGGATGATGCCCGCGATGCAGGCGCTCGTGCAGATCATGCCCTTGGCGTGGCGGCGCAGGTTGTCGAGCGTCACGCGCGGCTTGTAGTAAAAGCCCTGCACGGCGGCCTCGGAAACCGTCTGCATCAGGTTGACGTAGCCCTCCTGGTCCTTGGCCAGAAGGATCATGTGGTAGAGCTCGGGCTTGTGGTCGCGAGCAAGGGTCTCGTCCGGCGTAAAGTAGACCTCGCAGCCAAAGATGGGTTTGATGACCAAGGGCGGCTTGAGCTCGTCGATGTTGCCCTTCTCGTCCCACATGGCCATGTCCTTCACATACTGGGCATGCTCGCGCGGGTTTGCCTCGGGATCGGGCTCCACCAGCTCGTCGCGGCGGTCCTTTTCCAAGAAGGCCTTGTCGTGGCTCCAGGTTTTGTACTCGGGCGTGTTGTGATTGACGGCGTCGCAGGCCAGCGCCAGGTCGGGTACGCCGTACATGTAGCCGTGGTCGGTAATGGCCACGGCGGGCATGCCAAGCTCAACGGCACGGTTGACCATATCCTGGATACGGGTTGCGCCGTCGAGCATGGAGAAGACAGTGTGGTTGTGCAGATGGACGAATGCCATGTGATGAGCTCCGATGCGGGTTCGTGATCTTAGGGTTACGATTCTACCGCACGGCGCGGACGGCACCCGAACCTAGCCCAAACCCACACGGCTCCTCTTGCAGTTGCGGTGAAATAGTTCCCGCTTGGGCCACCTGGGCCGCAATACAGGAACTATTCCACCGCAAGTTATCTGAGGGCTAGAGATTGTAGGTGACTACCTGAGGTTCGGCGGGTTCGACGAAGATGGTTGGATCCGGCTGCTCCACGCGGACGAACTTGACGGTCACGGCCTCAAAGCCCGCCTTGTGCAACGCATCGGCGTAGACGCGCGCCTGCAGGGCGTGCTTCTCGAGCAGCTGGTCCGACGTCTCATCCGGCGTGCCACCCGTCTTGTAATCGATGACCAGTGCGCGCGACGGATCGGCCGGGTCGGTGGCCAGTACATCGATGGCGCCCTCGGCATAGGCGCCGTAGCGGGCGATATCCTCGTCCTCGCAACCCAGCGAGAAGAACGGCACCTCGGCACGGATGCACGACCACGCGAGCAGCTCGGCACGAACCGACGACTTGAGCCAGCGATCCAGGGCGGCATCGAAGCGCTCGCGCTGTTCTGGCGTCAGGTGCCACAGGCGAGCCAGGGCGTCGGCACGCTCAGCGGGCAGCACATCGGCACCCATCTCGATGAGCCACTGGCAGGCGGCATGGAACGCCGAGCCCAGCGCCATGGGATTGCCGGCGGGCTCGACAGCAGCCACGTCTGCATCCGTCATCTCCGAGCCATCCGACTCCGCATCATCGCCAGCCTCGTCCATGGGCACGCGCGTCTCGGCGGCACGGTCCTCGGCCTCGGCATGCAGTGCCGCGGCAATCGACGAATAGCTGTACGAATCACGCGCCGGGAACGGAAAGACGCCCATGCGTACGCCCGCCGCCTGGGGATACACCAGCTCTAATGCATCGGGCGACGGGTCGGCGGGGCCGGGCGCGACCGGGCGATCGGCGGCGGCATCGGCACCCTCCGCCTCCGCATCACCGCGAACAAGCCTGCCCTCGGCATCCAGCGAAGCGTTGGCCTCAAACGCCTGCTCGCCAAATGTAAAGTCCGAAAGCGAAATGAGCTCGTAGTCGCCCGGCTGGGAGTTGTCGAACACCAGGCGGTCGGCATCAAGCTGCGGCATGTCCAGAGCGTCGGTCGGCAAAATACGGCGCAGCACGTCGTAGGTCAGATCGGTCTCGACGTCGAAGGTCGGCGCCGTCACCTTGCCACGGCTCACGCCGGCATCCATCGCCAAGATCACCAGCTCGCGCGCACGCGTCATGGCAACGTAGAGTAAGCGGGCCCGCTCCTCGAGCGAAAGCCGCAGGTCGTCGTTGCGCAGGCGAGCAAATGCCTCGGCGGGAGAACCCGTCGCGCAGACGTCCTCCATGAGCTCCGTCGGCAGCCACAGCGACGTACCCTTGCCCTTAAACGCATGCTCAAACTGCTTTTTGACGTCGTCGCCCTTCACAAAGGTTCCGTCGGCGAGCTTAACGCCGTCGAAGCGTGCCGGCAGTGCCACGACCTGCGCTCCACCCTCGACGCGACCCATCTGTGCCGCACCCGAGGACTTACGCACGCCAAAGCACTCCGCGACCGCCACGACCGGATATTCCAGACCTTTGGAGGCGTGCACCGTCATGATGCGCACCGCGCCGTCGCCCTCCTCGTTGAGGGCACCCGGGGCTTCCTTGCCCGCCAAGAAGCGGTCGAAGGCCAGCGCGATGGAACGCGGCGAGTTACCGAACTCGGCCTCCGCCTCGGCCACGGCGTCGAGTGCCTTGAGCACGTTGGCGGCAATGGCCTTGCCCTCGGGACCACGCTGCGCCAGACGCACAAACCAGCCGGAGGCGTTGACCACGTCGCGCGCGATGGCGGCGAACGAATCGCGGCCCACACGACGAAGCGCATACCGCAGCACCTCGCGGGCGCGCGTCACGAGCGGCAAGTCTTGCAAACCCGGCACGTCGAAATCGCTCATGATGCCCGCATCGATGTTGCGGCGCGAGGTCTCCCCCGTCTCGCTATCGAGCTTGGTCGCCAGCGCCAGGAACTCCTGGACGCCGAGCGCAAACATCGGCGAGGCCAGCAACGGCATAAGGCCCTGCGCCGTATCGGCCGGATTGGCGAGCGCACAGACCAGGGCGCGCACCGTCTGCACCTCGGCAGCCTGCGCAAAGACCGAGCCGCCCGCGATGACGCAGTCGAGCCCCTGGTCACGGAAGGCCTGTGCGTAGACATCGGCGTTGGTCATGCGGCCCAGCAGCAGCACCATGCCGCCCTGGGGCTGGCCGGCATCGGCAAGCGCGCGGAATCGCTCGGCGATCGCACGGGCCTTGGCCTGTGTGCGCTCCTGCGTACTGCCGCCGGCAACAAAGAGGGCCTGGCGACGCGAGGCGTCTGCCACCAGCGTGTCCTTGCGGCCGTCGCTCGCCTCAAGATCCAAAAAGCCCTGCATCAGGCCGCCGTCATCGCCGTCGAAGACGCGTGCCACGTAACGCAGCACCTCGTCATGGCTGCGGAAGTTGCGCACGAGCTTGACGAGCTCGCCAGCAGGGGCGTCGGCCACGGCAGTCGCCTCGGACGCGACAGACGAGCCCACCTTGCGCTCCTGGCGACGGAACACCTCGACCTCGGCGCCACGGAAGCGATAGATGGACTGCTGTGCATCGCCCACGGTGCACAGCGCGCGCTCCCCCGCACCCGTCAGGTAGCGGATCAGATCTACCTGCATCTGGTCGGTATCCTGAAACTCATCGATCATGACCATCTTAAAGCGGCCCTCGTACGCAGCACGGATAGCGGGGTAATCGCGCAGGGCCTCGTAAGCCATACGCAGCAGGTCGTTATTATCGAGGGCGGACTGGGCAGCCTTCAGCGCGCGATACTCGGCCTCCACGGAACGGGCCAGGCCCACCAGCGCATCGAGCGCCGGGCCACCGCAGGCAAGCACGATATTGATAAACGCATCGGCGGCCTCGGCCTTGAGCAGCTCAACCTGCTCCTTAGGGAATGCATTGCTCGCGCGCGGCATGGTGCACGACATCATGAGTCGCGCCGCATCGGCCATGGTCTTGCCGCTCGCCTCGAACGCGTCGATGGCATCGAGCGCCATTTGCGCCTTCTCGGTCGCGGCCTTGCTTGCGCCCAGAGCCGCACGATAGGCATCGGCAAGGGCCGAGGTATCGGCCTGGCCGCGCGCCACGCGCACGTCGTCCATACCGCCCGGCAGCTGGCTCGACAGCTCCAGCAGGTCGCGCACCAGGCCCTTGATGGTCGTGCCGGCGCCAAAGGGGCCGCCCTCGCCCGCCATGGGATACCAGGCGTAGAGGGCCTTGAGCGATGCCGCGAGCTCGGGGGCGGCATCGGACGCCGTCGCGCGGGCCAGCACATGCTTAACAGCCTGATCCATGAGCTCGTCGGTATCGGTGAGCACCGTGAACTCGGGGTCGATGCCCAGCTCCAGCGCGTGCGCGCGCAGGATACGCGAGCACATGCCGTGAATGGTCGAGATCCACGCGTCGTCGACGGTCAGCGCTTCCTCGTCCATGCCCTCATCGATAAGCGCACGGCGCACGCGGTCGCGAATCTCGGCCGCGGCATCCTTGGTAAAGGTGATGGCGAGCACCTGGTCCAGATGCTCGACGAACGGACCGGATTCGGGCGAGAGCGCGTAGACGATGCGGCGCGTGAGGGTAAAGGTCTTGCCCGAACCGGCGCCCGCCGAGACAAACAGCGGACGGTCGAGCGTTTTGACGATCTGCAGCTGTTGCGGCATCAAAGTCGAAAGATCCATGGTCTACACGTCCCTCCTTACAAACGTTCCTTCGTGGTTATACGAGCAGTGGGCATGCGCGGCCTGCGTCGACGCCGGGTCGACAGCAGCGACGTTGCCCGCCTCGAGCTCGCGCAGGCGCTCGGCGATGCCGGTCTCCACGCGGTCGAGCAGGGCGTCGAAGTCCATGCTGCCACCCTCGCCGGGGAAACCTTTCTTAAGGCCCGGGATGCGACCGTCGCCGCGCTCTTCCTCGAGCAGCTCGGCGCTCGCCGCGCCGCGCAGCGCCGGTTTGCCGCCCTTGGTCGAAAAATAGAGCGCCGCGCGGGTATCCAAATCCAGCGCCCGGCGCATGGCCTGCGCATAGATAAGCGTCTGGGTATGGGGCGGCAGCCAGCGCGGATCGTCGATGGGCGCCGTGCCCGATTCCTCGTCGCGCACCGTGGGGTCGGCGAGTTTAAACTCCTCAACGCCCGTGCGGTGCTTATAGTCGATCACCACGGCGCGGTTCTCGGCATCCACGTCCACACGGTCGATGCGCCCGCCGAGCGGCCAGCCGGCATACTCAACGTTAAGATCGTTAAAGGCAAACTCCAGGTAGCGCGGAGCAAAAGGCGTCAGCGCCTCGGCTTCATAGGCAAGCACGCCTTCCAGCTGCGGCAGAATCTCGGCCACCTGGCGCTCCTCTACCGGAGAGAGCGGCACGAGCGGGCCCTCGTTGCCACGCTTGGAGGCATGTTCGGCCAAGGTCTCGTCAAAGACCTCGCGCAGCAGCTCCTGAGCACGTGGCAGGTTCTCGGGCGTCACACGTTCCATGCCCTCCTGGGGCAGACGGGCGTGCAGGTGTTCCAGCACGTCGTGGACAAAGTTGCCTTTCTCCATATTGCCAAAGCCGGCGTCGATCGACTGGGGCTTCACGCGGTACGAGACGAACCAGCATAGCGGGCAGGTCGAATAGGCCTCGATCTGCGAGGCAGACGTCAGGCGCGGCACCAGCGGCGCATCCTCGCCCTCGCCATCTCGACGGCGCAGGACCAGATACGGAATGGCTTCATCGCTCAGATGCTGGGGAGCTTCGCAGGTCACGCGCTCGCACCTAAGACCTTCGCCTGCCGCGGGATCAAAGTCGGCGATGATATCGCCCTCGCCCACGCGCGTGGGCTTGGCAGCGCCAGCGGCCTCGGCATGTGCCCGCAGCTCGGTCCATACGGCTGCCGGGTAGCACTCGCGTGCCTGGCGATCGTGCGTCACGCGGGCGAGCGCGACCGGACCGCTCGCCGCCTGCATTGCACGGCCAAAGCGTACGCGCAGCAGGGCGGCGGGCTCCAAAGACACGCCGTCGCGGCGCAGCTCGGCCGTCAACGTGGCAAGCGGGCCCTCTTCGTGCGAAAGCGGGTAGCTGTCCAGGTCGACATCGACAAACAGCACGGCATCGTAGCTGCCAGGGCGTAGAACCGACGCATCGGCAAGCGGCACAAAGCGCACTTGTGCCCGTGGTGTGCGATCGACCTCGTAGGTCTCGTAATCGTAAGCGGCACTGCGCTTGTCCACCTTGGTTCGAACGCCGTCGAGAACCGGCACGGTCGCAGCCTGCGACACGTCGAGCGCGCGAGCATCGTTCATAAGGATGTCGATGGCATGGCGCAGCAAAGCCGTCTCTGCCTGGCGACGGGCCTGGCCGTCAAGGCCGCCTAGAGCGCGATCGGGCAGCGCCTCGGCAACGGCGAGCATGGCCTTGAGCGCCGTCACGGGTTTGTCGCGCCACAGCGCCTGGAACACGTCCGAGACCACGCACGGCACGTTCTTAAACCAGTTCTCGTCGCTGGCGGCCTTGCGGGCGCCCCTCACCTGGCCCTGCACGCTCTGCAGCAAGCTCTTGACGCCCGCAGTGGTCTTGCTGCGCGACAGGCGCATGTTCTTGTCGAAGCCGCGGGCGCTCGCGGCGTCGGCACCCGAAAGCGGGCTATAAATCCAGTCGGTAAGCTCCGGCGCGGGCCACCACTCGGTCTTGGAGGCGGTGCCCTCGTCGGCAGCCTTCATGCGCTCGATCAGATTGGCGAGTGCCGTGAACTGCCTGCCCGCGATGGACTGGGAAAACGCCGTGAACTCAGTCGTCTCGGCCGCAATGTGACGCGCCGCCAAACGGGCAGCGAGTTCGACGAACAGCTGGGGCGCCTGGGCGGAAACTACGAGCACGCGCGCGGGGTCGGCGTTCGTCGCGGCGCCGTCGCGCGACATGGACTCCTCGCATGCCGCGACCAGGTTCTCAAGAGCATCCACATAAGCGCGGGCGCGGGCATGGGGACCGGCCACCTCTATAAAAATAGGCTGAGCAGCAGGCGCAGAAGCGGTCTCGGACGCGCCGGCGTCCTCCCCCAACGGGGCGGCCTCAAACAGCACACCGCGGGCATCAAAGGCGGCAGCAAGTTCCTCGCGCATCGCCGCCTGCTCGCAAGCGAGCAGCACGACAACCTCTCCCCCGCGGTTCGCCACGGCCGACAACAGCTCGAGCAGACCATGCGTAAACGACGTGACACCACGCACGCAGACGGCGCGGGCGCACCCCGGCAGGTTGTTCGCTAGGGCTTCTGCCATCATATCGGCGGCTTCGCAGGGCTCGACCATGTCTCGACGGTCCAAACCGCCCGCGTAGGCACTCAACAGCTCGAACACACGGGCCTCGGCGTCGCTTTTGGGCTCGGGTTGAGCGGCGGCATCGCGGCAGCGTTCGTCGCCCGTCCCCGCCACGCCCGGCAACACGTCGCGGGCCATACGCGCAAGCATGCGTACCGTGCCTTGGCTGCGCGAGAGCGGCTGCAGAGCAGCGTCGTCGCGGCGGGCGATCATGTCCGAGAACAGCATCTGGCGCTGAAGGTTATCCACAAAGCTGCGGCCATCGCCCATAAGCTCCCACAGCGAGCGGAGCCACGATGTGGGCGTCTTGTAATCGACACCCAGTGAAACCCCGGCTTCTGCCGCATCATGACGGCACAAGTCGAGCTCGGCAAACGAGGGCGCCAACAGAACAGCGCGCCCGTGGCGGGCAACCAGGTCGGCCAGCAGAGCCGCCTCGGCATCGCTCAAATCCGTGCCGGCATTGGTGGTATAGATTCGAACAGGCATGGTCCTCCACTCAAACTGTTCGCAATATTCAACGCATCTATCCTACCCGCCCGCACGGACAACATGGCACCACACCAACATGTTTTGGCGCATCGGGGTCAGGCCACTTTGCACCAGATCCCCTCGATGATCCGTTTTCCTCCGTCCCCAAGGGATCGATTTCGACACACAAAAACCGCCCCCGAAGGGGCGGCTCCAGCTGATTCGTTTGTTGCCGTTGGCCTACTCGCCATCCTCCAGCTTAATGAGGATCTTACGGTAGCCACCGTACTCGCCGTTGAGCGCCTTGGAAACACGGCTCACCGTAGTGGACGAGGCACCCGTGCGGGCCTGAACCTCAACATAGGGCTCGCCCTCATCCAGATAACGCGCGACCTGCAGGCGTTGCGAAAGATCGCAAATCTCGCGCGGCGTGCAGATATCGGTTAAAAACGCCTGGATATCCTTCTCGTCATCCAAAAGACTAAATGCGTGGACTAGCTGCTTGACATCAGGCTTGTCAAACATGTTCTCGATATTCATCGATCACCGCCAAACCCGCCATAAGGCATCGAAGTTGATACTGACATCGGGCATCGTTCACCCGTAATATGCAATAAAACTATGCATGGGCCATTTGCCCGTAGCAGTGTAGCACACCACCAAACTAAAGCGACAAGACTCTCTGTCAGCGGCACGTTTTTCAGGACGACCTTGATTATCAACTTTATCCGAACACCTCCCACATTCATCCGCACATGTGCGG
>CAVEDI010000243.1:0-2881 GCA_963614405.1 Oscillospiraceae bacterium
GTGGCGCCGACCTATCCCATCCTGGTCTGCGCGCGCCTGGTGGTCGCTTGCGCACATGCCGTGTTCTGGTCAGTCGCCTCGATTATGGCCTCGCGCCTGGTCGACACTCGCCACGGCGCGCTCGCCATCAGCATGATCGCTACGGGCTCGTCCATCGCGCAGATCTTTGGCCTGCCGCTCGGTCGCGCCATTGGCTTGGCCGTGGGCTGGCGCATGACGTTTGCCGTGGTCGGGGGCCTCTCAGCCATCGCGGTCGTCTACCAGGCAGCGGTGTTCCCGGCCATGCCGGCGGGTGAGCGCTTTACTGTCAAACAGCTGCCCGAGCTGCTCAAGAACCCGCTCCTCATCGCGCTCTACGCAGTCACGGTCTTCATGGCGACCGGCTATTACGCAAGCTACAGCTATATCGAGCCCTTCCTGGCGCAGGTCGCGCATGTCGACGCAAGCGCCATTACCATGACGCTGACGGCGTTTGGCTGCTCTGGTTTGCTCGGAAGCTGGCTGTTTGGCCGCCTGTTCGATGGGCATCGCTTCCCGTTCTTGGCTATCACGCTCTCCGGCGTGCCGGTGGCCCTGCTGCTCATGGGGCCGGCCGCATCGTCGCTCGTGACAGTGCTTGCCGTCTGCGCACTGTGGGGTTGCTGCGCCACGGCCTTTAACGTGGCGTTTCAGGCCGAGCTCATCAAACACACGCCGGCAGATTCGTCGGCCGTCGCCATGTCGATCTTCTCGGGCCTGTTCAACCTCGGTATCGGCACGGGCACCGCGATCGGCGGAGCCGTGGTTTCGGGTCCCGGTATCGCCTGGATCGGCTTTGTGGGCGGGGCGATTGCCGTCGTGGGCGTCATCCTCGCCATCACCGTGCTGTTTCCGGCCATCCGCCGCGCCAAGCCCGTCGCCTAGCCACATCCTCCTCATCAGTTGCGGTGGAATACGGAGTGTTTAGCCCAGTAAACCTGGTAAACAGTCCGTATTTCACCGCAACTTATTTTGGGGGAGGGGATGCGCGTCGGGCATACAATGGATGGCGTTGTGTTGAGCTTACCGGGAGGTTGCTTATGTGGGCATACGAGACGACGTTCTATCAGATCTATCCGCTGGGCTTTTGCGGAGCTCCGCGCGAAAACGCCGCGCCCGTTGCCGAGGATGAACTTTCCCAAGCTGCCGGCGCTGAACCCAACCCCGATGCGCCCATCATGAAGATCGCCCAATGGGCCGACTACCTGCAGGAACTCGGCGTTGGCGCTGTGCTCATCAACCCACCGCTCGAATCTGATAGCCACGGCTACGATACACGCAGCCTGCGCCATATCGACCGTCGCCTGGGTGGGGACGCCGACTTTGCCGCCGTATGCGACACGCTGCATGCCCATGGCATCCGCGTGGTGCTCGATGCCGTCTTCAACCACGTCGGCCGCGGTTTTTGGGCCTTCCGCGATGTGCAGGAGCGCAAGTGGGACTCGCCGTACAAGGACTGGTTCCACATTAGCTTTGACGGCGATTCCTGCTATGGCGATGGCTTTTGGTACGAGGGCTGGGAAGGCCATTTTGAGCTTGTGAAGCTCAACCTGCAAAATCCCGCTGTGGTCGATTACCTGCTCGAGTCCGTGCGCCGCTGGGCCGAGGTCTTTGGCGTCGACGGCCTGCGCCTGGACGTTGCCTATATGCTCGACCGCGACTTTATGCGCCGCCTGCACGTCTTTACCTGTGAGCTCAAGCCCGACTTTGTGCTGATCGGCGAGACGCTCCACGGCGACTACAACCAAATCGTCAACGACGAGATGCTCGACTCCTGCACCAACTACGAGTGCTACAAGGGCCTGTACTCCAGCTTTAACTCGGTCAACATGTTCGAGATCGCCCATTCGCTGCACCGCCAGTTTGGCGGCGATCCGTGGTGCATCTACCGCGGCAAACATCTGCTGTCGTTTGTCGACAACCACGATGTGCCGCGCCTGGCAAGTATCCTCACCGACAAGTCGTGTCTGCGTCCCGCCTACGGCATGCTCTTTGGCATGCCGGGCATCCCGTGCGTCTACTATGGCAGCGAATGGGGAATTGCCGGCGAAAAGGGTGGCCCCGATGGCGACTGGGCGCTGCGACCTGCGCTCAATGAGCCTGCGCCCAACGAGCTGACGGCGTTCATCACGCAGCTCGCACACCTTCGTTCGGCCGACGACGCGGCGGCCCGTGCTCTCAACTACGGTGCCTATCGCAACGTGGTGATCCAGAACAAGCAGCTGCTGTTCGAGCGCGCCTGTGACGGCGCGACGGTACTCGTGGCGGTGAATGCCGTGGGTGAGCCTTACACCTTTGGCGCCGGCGAGCTCAACGGCTCCTTCGTCGACCTGCTTGCCGACGATGCGCCCACGGTCGAGCTGACGGGCACCCTTGAGCTTGCACCCTACGAGGTGCGCTATCTGTTGAGAGCCTAGCCCATGGCCGCGTCTGACGAGGGCTATCAACATATTGAGCATAGGTTTGAGCCCGTGTTTGACGAGCACTCGCGCGTTTTGGTACTCGGGTCGTTTCCCTCGGTGCTTTCGCGCGCCAATGCCTTTTATTACGGCAACCCTCAGAATCGCTTTTGGCGTGTGATGGCCACGTGCCTCGGTATGCCTGTGCCGCCCAACGAGGGCGATCTTTTGGCAAGCGGTGAGCCCGCGGCGCTCGACGCCTCGATTGCCGCCAAGCGGGCCATGCTGCTGAACGGCGGCGTGGCCCTGTGGGATGCAATCGAGAGCTGCGACATTAAGGGCTCGAGCGACGCGAGCATCCGCAACGTTGTGCCGGCACATATCGAGCGCATTACCGATGCCGCGCCGATCGAGGTCGTTGTCTGTAACGGCGGTACGGCAGGGCGACTCTACAAACACTACTT
>CAVEDI010000244.1:0-6373 GCA_963614405.1 Oscillospiraceae bacterium
AGGTGACGCGCGAGCAGGTCGACCCTGCCGGAGAAGCCACCGTGGAGTGACAGGCTGACGAGCAGTACGTCCTCGCCGCCATCTCGAAGGACGAGGCCACCGAGGCGTTCGACCAGCTCTGGGAGCAGGCCGTGCGCGACGGCATGACCCTAGACGAGCGAATCGACGAGACCGAGCAGAGCGCCAGCGATAGCGGCGACGCCCTCGCGGAGCTCGGCGACATGGTCGCGGAGCAGCAGTCGGCAATCGAGGACCAGGAGGCCGCACTGGCCGAACTCGGAGACCTCGTGGCGGCAATCAAGGGAGGTGAGTAGCAATGGCGAAGATCTATTACCGACAGGTCAAGGCGGGCAAGCGCACCATCGACGAGGTGCCCGAGCTTTGGCGCGAAAAGGTGCAGAAGATGCTGGACGAGGAGGCCTGATGCTCTCCACCGTTATCAGCGGACTGACGCTCGCGGTGGTGACGGGCCTCGCCGGGTATCTCGGCAGGCAGCTGCATGACATCCGCAAGGAGTACTCGGCCGTCATATCCGCGCAGCGCTCGCAACTGAAGGCCTCCATCGTGCGCAGCTACGAGGAGGCTGTGGCCCGGGGTTGCATCACGGCCATGGAGCTGGACACGCTCAACAAGCGCGCCGACAACTACGCCCTCCTCCACGGGGACACGTACATCGAGACGATCAGGGCGCACGCCAACACCTTGGACATACACGGCAGCATCCCCGAGTACACGCACCCAGAGAACCACAATGGTTAGGAGCAACTATGAACAAGGACGCACTCAAGCGCTGGCTCATCGCCGCAGGAGTCCGCGCCGTGAAGACGGCCGCCCAGACGGCGGTAACGCTCATCGGCTCGACCGCCGTGGCCATCACGTCGCTCGACTGGGGCCAGATCGCGGCCGTGGCCGCGTGCACCGCAGTGGTATCGGTACTCACCTCAATCGCCGGAGTCCCGGAGGTCGAGGAGGGTACCTCGCCGTTTGCGATGCGGCACTAGCGCTACTCGCGGCATCCGTGCTCGTCTTCCTCTCTCTCGAGCTGGGGATGCCGCAGGTGCGGACGGCCGGAAAGGCGATACCGACCGTCTACGACAAGGACGCCCCGGCGCAGGTCCCGACCTACCTCCAGACGGACGGGCGCTGGGGCGCTCTCCCCTATGCGGGGGACGACATCGCCACAAGCGGCTGCGGCCTCACCAGCGCGGCCATGGCGTACACCCGCCTCACCGGCGAGGAGTGGACGCCGCTGCGGCTCGCGCTGACCGTCGGCGACACGTGCACCACGGACGGCCTGAACGACATGCAGAAGTTCTGCGCGTGGATGTGCGCGAACGACGGGGGCCTGTCGAGCACGGGCCTGCTCTACGACCAGCAGGAGGCGCTCGGGTATGCCGGGCGCGGCTGGATGGTGTTCGGCTCCATGACCGGCCAGCTCCACGAGGGCGGGAGGGCCTACGGCGGCCACATCGTGCTCATATGCGGGTGGGACGGCAGCACGGCCGACATCCGCGACCCAGACGAGGGACAAGTGAATCTGAACACAGACGAGTTCGCCAACGTATCGTGGGCGTACTTCATCGCTATAGGGAGTGATTGACGGTGCAGGGCATCGACATCAGCAACTACCAGAGGGGCATCGACCTCGACAAGGTCCCGTTCGACTTCATGATCTGCAAGGCGACCGAGGGCACCGGAATCGTCCACGACACCTGCGACGGCTTCGTCCAGAAGGCCAAGGCGCTCGGGAAGAAGTGGGGCTTCTACCACTTCCTGAACGGCGAAGACCCGGTGAAGCAGGCCGAGTTCTTCGTATCGCAGACCAAGAACTACTTCGGCAACGGCGTGCCCGCGCTCGATTACGAGATGTACGGCATGGTCCACGGGGCCGCCGGTGCCAAGAAGTTCCTCGACCGCGTCCACGAGCTGACGGGTATCCGGTGCGCGGTCTACATGAGCCGCAGCGTATGCACCGAGGACGACTGGAGCGCCGTGGCCAAGGACCACCCGCTGTGGGTCGCCCAGTACGCCAACACGGAGTGCACGGCATACCAGGCGACCCCGTGGCTGCCCTCCGGCGGCTTCGGCGCGTGGGACGAGTGCGCGCTCCACCAGTACAGCTCCAACGGCCGCCTCGACGGATACGCCGGGCCGCTCGACCTCGACATCGCGCACCTCGATGCGGACGGATGGGACAGGGTTGCAAACCCCAAGGGCCTACCCGTGCCGGACGCCAAGCCGAGCGGGGCGGTCCCGCAGCCGCAGGAGACGGCGCTCGAGCTGGCCGCCCGCGTCATGGACGGCACCTACGGCAACGGAGACGCGCGCAAGAAGGCGCTCGGGGACCGCTACGACGAGGTGCAGGAGTTGGTGAACTACGTCCTGAAGACGAGCGCCACGGAGCTGGCCGACGCCGTGATCCGTGGGCAGCTCGGCAGCGGCGAGCTTCGCAAGCGCGTGCTCGGCGGGCGCTACGCGGAGGTGCAGGGCGTGGTCAACGACCGCCTCGGGGCGTCGTCCAAGAAGACCTACACGGTCAAGAGCGGAGACACGCTCTCGGGCATCGCCGCCAAGTACGGCACGGACTACCAGACGCTGGCCAAGGCGAACGGGTTGGCGAACCCGAACGTGATCTACCCCGGCCAAGTGCTGGTGGTGGGATAGCCAAAAGTAAAGGGGAGGCTCCTCGCGGGACCTCCCCTTTTTCAGTAGTTGCTATTTTAGGCGGCCCGAGAAAACCTGATGAACACGGAGCGCCCGAGCGCCAGTACCTGGGTTCGACTATCTTTTGAAACGGGGCACCATTTGAAACGAGAAGCCCGTTACCCCCGCGGTGACGGGCTTTTTTCTACCCCAACGCCGGGATTCGAATCCCGAGGGCATTAAATCACACTGTCATCCAAGGGCCTGTGGGCAAAAAATAGCAAATATGAGTACTGTTACCAATTTAGTAACAGCGATTTCATGCCATCAGAAGGCGATTTAGACGCCAGGGGTCCTACGGCGGAAGAATTGCAGGCTTTTATCAGCTAAGTACTTGGACATATGTTGCATAACACAGCATATTTTACAAAAAAATAATGCGACAGCACTTGTGACAGTACTCATATTTGACGTTTTTTGCCCACGACCCCTTATTGCGTGGGTGAATCAGTTGCAAAACGGACTCCAAAGCGTCCTTCGCAATCAAAAAGCCGGGGCCCGCGAGATGCGGACCCCGGCTCAATACCGTGACGATATGTCAGTTACGTTCTACACGTAGAACAGGATGTCGTCGTAGGTCGGGACCGGCCAGTAGTCGGCGGCCACGATCTCCTCCATGGCATCCACGGCGGCACGCAGCGTATCCATAGCGGGAACGACCTCGTGTGCATACACGTTGGCCTGCTCCTGGCCATCGAGGGCCTCGGCCTTCTGATGCACGGCGTCGAGCGCCTTGATGGAGTCGTTAATGGCGGTGATGCCGTTGCAGAGCTTGTTGAGCGTGTTCTGCTCGCACTGCATGGCGGCCTCAGCACCGGCGGCGCGAATAGTCTCAAGGCCCTTAGCGACCTTGGTGGCGTAGGCGGTAATGACCGGGCGATAGGTACGACGCGCCTCGCGAACCATCGTGGTAGCCTCGATGTTCATGAGCTTGTTGTACTTCTCGAGCTTGCAGTCGTAGCGGCACTGAGCCTCGGCCTTGGTCAGGACACCCGTCTCCTCAAAGAGCGCGATGGCCTTTTCGGAAACAAAGGCGGGCAGGGCGTCGGCCGTGGTCTTGTTGTTGGCAAGGCCGCGCTTCTCGGCCTCAACGGGCCACTCGTCGGAGTAGCCATCACCGGAGAACAGGATGCGCTGGTGGTCGGTCAGGACCTTCTTGCAGTACTCGAGCGCAGCGTCCTGGAACTCATCCTCGGGCGTACCCTCAAGCGCGTCGGCGAAGGACTTGAGCGACTTGGCCACGGCGGCATCGAGCACCAAGTTGGAGTCGGAGACGTTCTGCTCGGAGCCGCAGGCACGGAACTCGAACTTGTTGCCGGTGAAGGCAAACGGGGAGGTGCGGTTGCGGTCGGTGTTGTCCTGCATCAGCTTGGGCAGAGTATCGGCGCCCAAGTCGAGCACGCCGCGCGTGGCATGGACGGAAGCCTTGCCATCGATGATCTTCTCGACGACCTCGGTAAGCTGGTCGCCCAGGAAGATGGACATAATCGCCGGAGGAGCCTCGTTGGCGCCCAGACGATGGTCGTTACCGGCCGAGGCAACGGAGGCACGCAGGAGCTCCTGATAGTTATCGACGGCCTCAATCACCGCGGTGAGGAAGACGATGAACTGCAGGTTGTCGAGCGGTGTGTCGCCCGGATCGAGCAGGTTCTCGGACTCGGTGCCAAGCGACCAGTTGTTGTGCTTGCCCGAACCGTTGATGCCCTCAAAGGGCTTCTCGTGCAGCAGACAGACCAAGTCGTGGCGGGAGGCGATGAGCTTCATCTTCTCCATCATGACCAGATTCTGGTCGATGGCCTCGTTGACTTCGCCATAGACGGGGGCAAGCTCATGCTGGCAGGGAGCAACCTCGTTGTGCTTGGTCTTGGCGGGAATGCCAAGCGCCCACAGTTCATCGTCCAGGTCCTTCATATAGGCCGAGACGGTGGGGCGGATAGCGCCAAAGTAGTGCTCCTCGAGCTCCTGGCCCTTGCAGGGAGCAGCACCAAAGAGGGTGCGGCCGGTGATGACCAGGTCCTTGCGCTTGCGGTAAGCGTCCTTCTTGATCAGGAAGTACTCCTGCTCGTCACCCACGGAAGGAACGACCTTCTTGGGGGTCTTGCCAAACAGCGCCAAAACGCGCTTGGACTCACGCGAGAGCGCGGTCATGGAGCGCAGCAGCGGGGTCTTCTTGTCCAGGGCCTCGCCCGTGTAGGAGCAGAAAGCCGTGGGGATGCACAGGACATCGTCCTTGATAAAGGCGGGGCTAGTGGGGTCCCAAGCGGTGTAGCCACGGGCCTCGAAGGTAGCACGCAGGCCGCCGTTGGGGAAGCTCGAGGCATCGGGCTCGCCCTGGATGAGGTTCTTGCCCGTAAACTTGGTAATGGCGGTGCCGTCGTGGTTGGGCTCCAGGAAGCTGTCGTGCTTCTCGGAAGTAATGCCCGAAAGCGGCTGGAACCAGTGCGCGTAGTGCGTCGCGCCCTTGGAGATGGCCCAGACCTTCATGGCATGGGCGACGGCGTTGGCCACATCCAGGTCGAGCGGCTCACCGCCCTCGAGGGTTGCAGCAAGGCGCTTCCAAATGTCCTTGGGGAGGTAGTCCTTCATGACTTCCTCAGAGAACACCATGGTCCCGAAGCGGTCAGTAAGTTCGGCCATACGGAACTCCCTTCGTATCGGCACCGCGTGAGAAGCGGTGTTGATTACTAACGAACGAGTCATAGCTTAGACTCGCCGTGTTTCCGCGACATTACCGTTATGTTGCTGTCGCGAAACCAATCATTGAGGTTACCCTATCGAGGCGGCGTTGCCACCCTCAACAGCCAATCAACTGCATAAATTGCAGACCTCTCCCCATGGTTTAAGGGTAGTCAATTTGGGACGGGGCTTTATTAACTGGTATTTCGCATCAGATACCATTCAATATAGCCCCATCCTACATTGACCGCCCTGTTATAGGAAATGCCGATAGCGAAGCATTTTCGATTGGTATCCCCAAATAGCGAGTGAAACTCCGTCGTGGCACAGTGGTGCAGTAGAATCCTTACAACACATCACACTATTACGTATCTAGAGGAGCACGATATGCGCGTCGACGAGGTTTTTAAGCAGGCAGCATCCCAGGGCACCGCGCCCATTTCGTTTGAGATGTTCCCGCCCAAGGGCGAGCTGACCCTCGACACGGCTCGCGAGGTGGCGGGCAATCTGTGCAAGCTTTCGCCGAGCTTTGTCTCAGTCACCTGCTCGGCCGGCGGCTCGGGTAACGGTGCCACCACCGCCCCCATCGCGCATATGATTTCGAGCGAATTCGATACGCCCTCGGTAGCGCACCTCACCTGCGTGGGCCGCACCCACGCCGACATCGCCGCCAAGATCGACGAGTATCGCACCGCCGGCGTTGAAAACATCCTGGCCCTGCGTGGTGATCTTCCCGCTGGCGCGACCGAGGACGACAAGCCCGCCTCGGACTACGCCTACGCCCGCGACCTCATCCCTGAGCTCGTCGACGCCGGCTTTTGCGTGGGCGCCGCAGCTTACCCCGAGGGCCACATTGCCTGTGAAGATCTCAACGCCTCGGTCGAATACCTCAAGCAAAAACAGGACGCCGGCGCGAGCTTCTTTGTGACGCAGCTCTTTTTTGATAACGAGTGCTTCTACCGTTTTCGCGAGCTTGCCGACAAGGCCGGCATCA
>CAVEDI010000245.1:0-2520 GCA_963614405.1 Oscillospiraceae bacterium
AGAAGTTCCAGCTCCTACATCATCTGGAACAGCCATGCGCCGATGAGGAGACGCTGGTCGAAGCTGCGCTTGCGGTGCATCCGCGCAAGGTCGTTATCAAGCGGCCGGTGAAGGGGCCGCTGCTTGCCGGCGTTAAGCCGAGCTATCAACTTGCGGGCAAGGCCGTTCGATACGATGTTTTGGTGCCGCCGCGCCCGTAGCTTGCGTGCGATGGCTGGCGCTCCGTCAGTGCCGTGCCGATGCGGGGCCTATTTCCAAGGGTGCGACGTCAGGTGCCAGCCGCCGCAGTATTCGCATTTGTAGCAGGCTAAGCCGTGCCGCCCGCGGTTTTCGCAGTCGGCCATAACGGCCTCGGCCTCGGCGCGCGTGTCGTAACGGTTTTTGCGTTCGCACGACTTGTAGCGCCAGGCTTCATTGCGCTCGGCGTTCAGGGCGTCGCGGCGCTCGTCTTCGCGCGCAAACAGGTCGCCCATATCGCCGCCGGTGGCAGAGCCCAAAAACTCGCTTTTGGCCTTTGACCAGGCGGCTCGCTTTTTGCTTCCCATCTGCTTCGCGCCCCTCTTCAAACGCTGGTATCATTGCTCAATCAAAGTGATACCAATAAACGTGAGGCCGCCGCGTGATGATCAGAAAAACCCTCGATACCGACATTCCCGCTGTCATGGCTATCTACGACGCTGCCCGCGCCTTTATGCGCGCGCATGGCAACGCCGCGCAATGGCCCGAGGGCACGCCTTCTGCCGAGCAACTGGCTGCCGATATCGCCGCCGGTGGCAGCTATGTGTGCGAAGTCGACGGTCGCGTGGTAGCGACGTTTGCCTTTTTACCGGGCCCGGACGAGTGCTATGACGTAATTGAGGACGGGCAATGGCGCAGTGACACTCCGTATGCTGTGCTGCACCGTGTGGCGTCCGACGGCACCGCGCACGGTATCGCGGCTGCGATGTTTGCCTTTGCCAAAGAGCGTGCCGATCACCTGCGTATCGACACGCATCAGGACAACCTGCCCATGCAGGGTGCGAGCCTCAAGGCCGGGTTTAAGCGCGCCGGCATCGTGTATGTGTCAGACGGCACGCCGCGTGTTGCGTTTGACTGGCTGCGCGAGGCATAAGAGCGGAGACGCGTATCAACAATTCGCGCGAACGAAAATGGCTCCGGGTGGGGCCATTTTCGTTCGCTGCGCCGTTTTGAAAGCCGGCTTTCGCAAGGCGCGAACCTACGAAAATCGCCGCGCGGCAACGCGGGGCGATGAGCTCGGTCGGGGGATAGGGCCCGCTTCGCCCGCCGGCCCGTAAATTGTATCATCCAGTGTGGAACGAGGGTGCCCGTTGCCGCGTGCGATGGGCTTGCAATAAGAGGAGAGCCATGTCGAAGCAAGCGGTCGTTGGAATCTTGGCGCATGTCGATGCCGGCAAGACCACGTTGGCCGAGGCCATGCTGTTCAACGCGGGTCGCATTCGCAAGCGCGGCCGCGTGGACGATGGTGATTCGCATCTGGACACTAATGCAATCGAGCGCGAGCGTGGCATCACGATTTTCTCGTCGCAGGCTGCGCTCGACCATGGTGATGCCCATGTCATGCTCGTGGATGCGCCGGGGCATGTCGATTTTTCTGCCGAGGCGGAGCGCACATTGCGCGCGCTGGACTACGCGATTTTAGTCGTGGGTGCCAACGATGGCGTGCAGGGGCATACCGAAACTCTGTGGCGCCTGCTTGCACGCTATGACATCCCGACGTTCATCTTCATCAACAAGATCGATTTGGAGAATCCCGGCCGCGATGTTTTGCTGGCACAACTTGGGCAACGTCTTTCCGAGGGCTGCCTGGATGCCAACGAACTGCTGGCGGGCGGCGCCGTTCAGGAGGACGCTGCTGCGTTAGACGAGGAAGCGCTCGAGGAGTTTCTTGAGGCGGGTGAGCTTTCTGTCGCAACGCTGTCGCGCATGGTTGCCGAGCGCAAGCTCTTTCCCTGCTTTGCCGGCTCGGCGCTCAAGGACCAAGGCGTGGACGAGCTGCTGGATGGCATATGCGCGCTGATGCGTGAACAGGCGTGGCTCCCGGAGTTTGCCGCGCGCGTCTATCGTGTCAGCCGCGGGGATCGCGGCGAGCGCTTGGCTTGGGTTAAAGTGACCGGCGGTACGCTGCATGCCAAGCAGGTGATTGGCGGACGTTCCGGTGCCGAGACATGGGAGCAGAAGGTCGATCAGGTACGCATCTATAACGGCGAGAAGTATGAGCTTGCCCAAGAAGTTGCTGCTGGCGGTATTTGTGCCGTGACGGGTCTTGCGCACGTTCGCCCGGGGGACGCCCTGGGCGCGGAGCCCGTGGGCGATGCGCCTGTCATTGCGCCGGTCCTCAGCTATACGGTGCTTCCGGGCGAACACGATGTCCACGCGGTGTTCAAAGCGTTGACTGAGTTGGCGGACGAAGATCCCATGCTCGGCGTAAGCTGGAATACGCATCTTGAGCAGATTCATTTGCAGTTGATGGGCGCCGTGCAACTCGAAGTCGTGCAGCGG
>CAVEDI010000246.1:0-10531 GCA_963614405.1 Oscillospiraceae bacterium
CGAGGATGCCGCAGGCGGAAGCGCCGCCGATGCCGCCGAAGAAGCTCAGCGGGATGGAGATGACCAGCGCGCAGGGGCAGGAGATGACGAGGAAGGTCAGGGCGCGGTAGATCCAGTCGCCGAAGCGGGCGGGCTGGCCCATCAGCAGCAGGACCACTGGCGGAAGGAAGGCCAGTGCCAGTGCGCTGTAGCAGACAGCGGGGGTGTAGACGCGGGCAAAGCGGGTGATGAAGTTCTCGGCACGAGCCTTCTTCATGCTGGAGTTTTCCACGAGATCGAGGATCTTGGAGACGGTGGATTCGCCGAACTCCTTGGTGGTGCGGACCTTCAGCAGACCGGTCATGTTGACGCAGCCGCTGATGACCTCATCGCCGCTCTGGACGTCTCGGGGAAGGCTCTCGCCGGTGAGGGCGGCGGTGTTCAGGGCCGAGGTGCCCTCCACGATGACACCGTCGATGGGAACGCGCTCGCCGGGCTGGACCACGATCACGGTGCCGACTGCGATGTCATCGGGGAAGACCTGTTCGAGTGTGCCGTCGGCTTGCTCGACGTTAGCGTAGTCGGGCGCGATGTCCATCATGGCACTGATCGACTTGCGGCTCTTGCCCACGGCGTATGCCTGGAACAGCTCGCCGACCTGGTAGAACAGCATGACGGCGGCGCCTTCGGCCATGTGCGGATCGGTGTCGGGGAAGAGCACCATGGCAAACGCGCCGATGGTCGCGACGGCCATGAGGAAGCTCTCGTCGAACGCCTTGCCGCGGCGGATGTTGTTGTATGCCTTTTGGAGCACATCGTAGCCGGCAATCAAAAACGGCACGAGGAACAGCACAAAGCTGGCGTAGACGTCGCCCGGGGTGCCGAATGCGGCGGCGAGGGTGCCGAGCTCATTGAGGGCGTACACCACGGCAAAAATGCCCAGCGCTACCAGGATACGGTTGCGCTTATGCTCGAGTGACTCTTTTTTCTTGCGCTTCTTCTTTTTCTTCTTGGGGTCGGCGGTGGCCATGACTCGTTTCCTCCCATTTGAATGTATGAACACTCGCTCATATAATTTCGCGAGCAAAGGCCGCGGCAATCGCGGCCTTGCAGGTTGGCGTAAGCCTGGGCTAGAGAATGATCTCGCAGTCCGGCTCGGCGTCGGCGGTGAATTCCACGACGCGGTTGAGTACCTCGTCGAACTCGGTGTCATCGGCCTCGAGCGTCAGCTTCTGGGTCATAAAGTTGACGGACACGGATTTGACGCCCTTGAGCTTGGCCAGCTCGTCCTGAAGCTCGCGCGCGCAGTTGGCGCAGTCGATCTCGTCGAGTTTAAACTGCTTTTTCATGGTGGGTTCCTTTCCCTCTTTTGCGGCTTGGGTGCAGGCCGCGCTGGTACCGTGGTTGGTTGCTATTCGCAGATATGGCTCATGCCCTGGTTGAGCATGGTGTAGACGTGATCGTCGGCAAGTGAGTAGAGGATGTTGCGGCCGTCGCGGCGGAACTTGACCAGGTGCGACTGCTTAAGCGTGCGCAGCTGGTGCGATACTGCCGACTGCGAGGTTGCGGTCGCCTCGGCGATGTCGGCCACGCAGAGCTCGCGGCTCATGAGGGCATAGAGAATCTTGATGCGCGTGGTGTCGCTGAAGACCTTGAACAGGTCGGCGAGGTCGTACAGCAGCTCCTCATCGGGAAGGTCCTCGGGCGAGCAGGTGGTGGGGATTGCGGGCTCGGTGGCCTCGATGTCGGGTTTCGTTTCATCAACGCGGATGCTCATTGCAATATCCTTCCATATGAACATGCGCTCATATAACTTACCTCCGATTATATGAGCGCATGTTCATATGTCAATATAATTTGCGATAATTTCGATGACTGCATGCTGCCTCTACGATTTTCTGTGGGTTGGGATGCGTCGATGCAATGCTCGCCAACATATTTCGAGATGTTCGGCCAGCATGCTAAGAAAGCCGCCTCGAGAAGCATTAGAACTGTTCATATTTGTACTTAATCTTGTTAAATACCGTGAGAATCAGTTCTTTCTCTACGGGAATTCCTGCAGAATCAGTTTTATCTAAAGTTATATTGAGCATTGCTGCAGCCAATCAGGCACATCGGTGGCCGAATAAGTCGAAAAATGTAGGTGGACATCCGCAGAGACCGCCTTTAAAAGAGCGAATTCTCAATTAGATCAATAATCGTGTCGTCTTCCGTGCGGTCTTCATCGATTTTTGCGGACATGTCGCATTCCCATGGCCCATTGATTTCTTCAGCAAGGGCCCCGACGTGTTGCATATCGTCGGGTTCGGGCACATCGTTGATGCTCGGGTCATCAGCTTGCGGATATTGGCTTGCAATTTCGCGCTTGGTGGCCTCTTCTTCTTTGAGCGCCTCCAGGACGCGGCGACCGTATTCGAAGTAGCGCCGCAAGACAAATTGACGAAGATTTTCTTGAAGGATGGCGAAGTCATTCGGGAGTCGACCGGGCCAGATCTTCTCGCGAATGCGAATCGCTTCCATGACCCGCCTAAAAGCGGACTGCTTCAAAAATGAATGACGACTAACTGTGATAACGGCATATCCCATGTTTCGCAGCGTGTTTCGGCGCTCCTCGTCAATTGATTGCTGCTCGGGCTCGTCGTGGTAAAAGCCGTTGTATTCGATATCAGTCATCGAATTTTCGAGTAGCGCATCGAGGTAGAAGACCGTCCGTCGCGTTAGGGCGGCGTATCTTTTGGGGACTGGGATAGGATAATCCGTTTTAATAGCGCGTATGGCTAAGCCACCCATTGACTTGGGCATCGTCAGCATCATGACAAACGCCGTTTCGAGTGGGGAACGACAACCTTCGCGTACATAAGAAAGTGCCTTAAGGGCTTTATTGGATCCACGATACCCCGATGCCTCTGAAAAGAAGGCTCTGAGCTCTTCAACGCTGGTTAGGGCTGGGCGCTCGTGATATTGAGTTTCGTTGGACGTTTCAAGCGCGTAGGAGCCGCAGATTTCAAAGTAATACTCAACGAGCTCCGAAAGGTTGAGGTCGGCTGTTGCTTCTAACGCGCACAGTTTGATATCGACGATGTAGACGTTCGGCTCGAGTTCTAGGTAGCTTTCTGCATCAAACGTATAGCGCGTGCAGTGGCAGATGCAGCCCTTGCGGTGCCTTTTGGCATTATTGGAAAACGTCAGCACATGGATGCTTTCAGAATCGACATTCTTTCTTTTGAGCCATGCTCGTGCCGCTTCCAGGTTGGACGTGGTCGGCGCAGACACCCTGATCTTTTCCATAGGTATGGGATCGGTCGCGTAGCTTGCGAGCGA
Source organism: Oscillospiraceae bacterium (assembly GCA_963614405.1). GTDB lineage: Bacteria > Actinomycetota > Coriobacteriia > Coriobacteriales > Coriobacteriaceae > Collinsella. The sequence goes on from CAVEDI010000246.1 coordinate 3,301, forward strand.
GTTGGCTGTTTGGTATACAGCGCGTGCCGTGGTATGTGACAGAACGATTCCCATACGCGCATGATGGCATAGCGGACGTCACGTACGTCCGAAACTTCGGGCAACGGTATTGGGGCGCGGCTTATCTTCTGCGAACGGTGGGTTTTTGAGCTGTCGTATTGGGGGGCAGCTTCGGCTGGGGAGGTTTCTGCCAGCTGTGCCTTTTTTGGTGAACTTTAGTTGCGGATTCGTAGCTTCTAAGCGTTTTTGCCGACCGCCCAGATACCCCACCAACATAATTTGAGTTATTCGGCCTTATCCTATACGAATGGTGCGAACGCATGCGTCCTATTCGAATAATTCAGGTAGATTAATGGGGCTTGGTTGCGAAATTAAGGCGACTATAGCGCTCGATTGCGGTTCTATGGGCATTGACTAGTGGTTCAGCTGGCCGAACAACTCGAAAAATGTAGGTGGGGCAACCTGTCGACTGTGTGAAGCACGCGTATTTGCTCGTTTTGATGAAAACTAGGGCGCAGCCATAAGGCTGCGCCCTAGTTTACTGCGTGCCGGTGCGCCCAGACGGATTGCGCTGTGCCTGGCAGGCGCTCCCGCAGATGGATCGGTTATTTCGCGAACAGGTTCTTGAGGTTGAACTCGGCTTGGACCGTGCGGAGCATGAGGTCGGTGTCGTCGAGGCCCAGATGCTGCTCGTTGGCGTCGGCGGCGAGGGTTCCACGGCGGCGCGCCCAGTTCTCGAGCGCAGCGGGGGCGGACTCGCGGGGGAGCGAGCGCACGTCGGCGTCCAAGCTGCGGCAAATCTGGCGCGAGTCGATGACGATAATCTTACCCGCGCGGCGTGCCTCGGCGTAGCCGTCCAGGTGGATCTTGAACCAGCTGTCCTCGAACGCGGCGTTATGCGCCATGTACGGGTACTTCTTCATAAGCTTGAGCAGCTGCTTTTGCAGCTCTTTGTTCTCGCGGAAGGGCGTTTTGCCGTCGATGTCGTCCCAGGTGATGTGGTGGATATTCGACAGCGGCACATCCTCGCCGCGGTAGATATCGGGCAGGCCGCAGTAGTGTGCCTCGGCGTCGTGCGGGACGGCGTCGCTGGTGAGCTCCATGATCTCCCAGCCCACGTTGATGATGTAGCCGCGCTCGGGTGCACGGCCGGTGGTCTCGATGTCGATGCCGAGCACTGTGCCTTGGATAGGCTTGCGGGCGTACGCCACGCCGAGCGCGTCGCGGTCGCCGCGGATCTCGCGCATGACGGACGCGGCGGTGCGCTTTTGCATCTTGCCGATGGCGGCGCAGGTGTCGGCGTCGGACAGACCGCGCGAAAGCGTCGCGGGCGTCACGTTGCGCAGGCGCGCCTCGCCAATCTGGTCGCACAGGTCGCGGTTGCGGTCAGCCAGGTCGCGCACGGTGGCAAAGTCGAAGCTGGGGTCGCCCTCGGCGGTAAAGTACTCGGTTTCGAGCACCTTAAGGGCCTCTTCGCCCTTCTGGCGCTCGGACTCCATGGCGCCATGATCGCCATAGATAAACATGGGAATAAACGGCTGGCGCTCGTATTCGAGTGCTTGTGAAACGTTCATATAACTGCTCCTTGGATGGGCCGCGTCGTGCGGCTTTGAGTCATTAAGATGTGGCGAGATGATAGTTTACCATGGGCAACTATTGGCATCGCGCCTAGGATAACTACAATACCCTAGTTGACCGCTAGGACTTTTACAATGCTGCCGAAAGACACGAAAGGTTCCATCCGTCATGGGTTTGTTGATTGATATTCTGCTCGACGCCGGCAAGGACACGCTCTCGCTGGTGCCGTTTTTGTTGGTGACGTATCTGGCCCTCGAGACGCTCGAACATGTTGCGGGCAACCGCGTTAACGGCGCCATCAAGCGTGCCGGAGCCGCGGGCCCCGTGGTTGGCTCGTTGCTGGGCATGGTGCCGCAGTGCGGCTTTTCGGCAATGGCGGCCACGCTGTATGCCGGTCGTGTCGTGACCTTGGGTACGTTGGTGGCGGTGTTCCTTTCGACCTCCGATGAGATGCTGCCGCTGTTGCTCGCCGAGCAGGTGCCCGTGCAGACCATGGCGATGCTTTTGGCTTCGAAGGCACTGATCGCGCTGGTCACGGGCTTTATCGTGGACGCCGCCATTCGCGGCCTGCGTCGTAACGCTCGCGCGCATGCGGCGATTCGCCGCACCGTGCTGGGAACCGCGGCCAACCCGGCCCACGTGAACTGCGCGCACGACGACCACACTGGCGGTGACATCATCGACGAGGTGGCCGAGGCGGGCGTGAGCGCCGACCACATCCACGAGCTGTGCGAGCGTGACCATTGCGGTTGTGATGAAGACGAGGACGAGCACGACCACGGACATGGCCACGATCACGGTCATGAGGGCGAGCATGAACACCATGATGGCCACGGTCACTCCCACTCCCACGAAGGGACGCCTGTCCTGTCGATCATACGCAGCGCGATTTCGCACACCGTGCAGGTCTCGGTATTCATTTTTCTGGTGACGCTGATTCTGGTCGCCGTGCTCGAGTCGTTCGGCGAGTCCGCAATCGAGCAGTTCCTGCGCGGCAACGAGACGCTTGCGGTCTTGGGCTCGGCACTCGTCGGCCTGATTCCCAACTGCTCGGCCAGCGTCGTCATCACGCAACTGTACCTGGAAGGCGCGCTGCAGCTGGCCCCGATGCTCGCCGGCACGCTCATCTCTGCAGGTGTGGGCTACCTGGTGCTGTTCCGCACCAACCGCAGTGCCCGCGAAAACGTCCTGTTCCTGATCATGATGTACGTCATCGGTGCGGGCTGGGGTCTTATCCTTTCTGCCTTCGGCCTCTAAGTGGGCCTAACAAAACGGGCTTCAAAATAGCCATGCTCGGCGCCTGCACAATGCGGCGACGCATGGCATTTTGAAGCCCGTTTTTTGTTGAGCCATGGATTTTGAGCGCTCGCACCGCCCAAAACAAAAAGGTAGATTTTCGGGCATGTCCCAAAAATCTACCTTAGTTAGCGGAGCAGCTCGGTGAGGTTGCGTTTAAAGCGGGCGCGATCTTCGCTGGTAAATGCCGCCGGTCCGCAAGTGCGTCCGCCGGCGCGGCGCACCTTCTTTTCCTCGTGGCGAATAAACAACTGCATGTCGATGGTCGCTTTGTCGTAGACGCGCCCGCGCACACCGATGGCGGCGGCATCGCGCCCGAGCACCATGCTCGCCAAGCCAATGTCCTGCGTCACGACCACGTCGCCCGCCTGCAGGCGTTCGACAATGGCAAAGTCGGCGCTGTCGGCGCCCACACTCACGTCGAGCGTCGTGACCCAAAAGCCGCGTCGCGCGTGCTCGGCATCGCGCGGGTCGTCGCGGCGAATGTGCCGTTCCAGGTTTTGCGTGCTGTTGCCGGCGATAACAACGGCGACGCCTGCCCGCCGCGCGCAGTCAATCGACTCGCGCGTGACCGGGCAGGCGTCGGCATCAATAAAGAGCGTTCGCGGCATCTAGTGCACCAGTTTGCCAAATTGAATAGCGCGAACAATCAGCGTAACGCCAAACACCAGCAGCGCGGCGCCGCTAAAGATAACGAGCATCTTGGCCGACCACAGCGGATAGATAAACACGAACATGCCGGCGATGATGGAAAGTGCGCCGCTCAGGATGGCGAGGGCACGGTTGGACGAAAGCTCGGACTCCAGAATGGACATGACACCTTCGACAATCCAGCCAAAGCCGGCCACGATAACCACCATCGTGGTGAGCGTCGCGGTCGAGAAGGCCTGGTTGCGCAGGATTATGACGCCGCCCAAGATAATGAGTAGGTTGGAGATGATGCTCGTCACGCGCCAGCCGGTGGGCAGCAGCGGCTCAAAAATGGCAGTGAACAGCCTAATGGCAGCAGTGATTACAAAGTAAAAACCCAGGACAGTCGTCAAAAAGACGAGGGACTTGGCGGGTGCAAAAAGCAGTGCGATACCAGCAATGAGCGCTAAGACGCCCGTGATGGCGTAGATCCAGCGTACGGCCTTGACGGCTTTGCCCGCCATGCTTTTCTCGTCAAATCCAAACTGGCTCGATTTTTGGTCATCGTTCTTAAAGATGCCCATAATGTCTCCTTTCCGTGTGGTGCACGTCGCGTTCATTGCTCTCCGTGCGGCGTACGCCAAAAGTGCTGCAACAAGTATCGCCCAAGGGCGCCGATGCATGGGGCGGGAAGGACGAATTGCCGCCCCACATTCCCGAATTGTTACTTTTGTTCCCGCCCCAGTGAGGATTAATCAACAATTGTAGAACATTACGCCGCTGTATGTAATTGCCTAGGTTTTAGGTTAGATTCTCCTAAGAACAATTGCCCGAAATTGGGGGTCCCTATGAACGAAGCAGTTCCCGAGGCACCGTCGAGTGTCGAATCGATGGCAAAGCAAGGTTGCGAAAAGCTCGGTCTGGAAGCGTTTGATGCGCTGGTCCGTCGTGCCCGTACCTGCCGCCGTTTTGACGAGTCCATGCGCGTGCCGCGCGAGTTTTTGCTCGAGCTGGCGGAACTTGCGCACCTGGCTCCCTGTGGTGCCAATGCTCAGCGTCTTCGTTTTCATGTGGTGAGCGGTGCCGAGGACTGCGCGCGCGTGTTTGGTGAGCTTGCATGGGCCGGCGCGCTTAAGGATTGGCCGGGTCCTGCCGAGGGCGAGCGCCCGACCGGCTACATCGCGATTTTGGCCGAGCGCGCCGTTCCGGGTAAGCCCGCCGCTCCCATTACCGAGGTCGACACGGGCATTGCCGCACAGACGATGATGCTCGCCGCCCGCAGCGCCACGCCCGAGGTGGCAGCCTGCATGTTCAAGGCCTTTACGCCCAACGCGATCGATGCCATGGGGCTCGATAACGACAAGTATGAGCTCAAGCTGATCATGGCGTTTGGCGTCCCGGCCGAGACACAGGTGATCGATGCGATTGATTCCAACCCCGACGGCTCCATCAATTATTGGCGCGACGAGGCGCAGGTGCACCACGTACCCAAGCGTTCGCTCGTCGACGTGCTGGTGTAGTTGAGCGTCACCGCGGCGTGATCCGGCGGTAAACCACCACAAAGGTGCCTGTTCCCTTTGTGGTGGTACGAGGGGAGGGCATGTGGCCGATCTATATTTGATGCGTCATGGGCAGACTGAGCTCAATGTGCAGAGCATTTTGCAGGGCTGGCACGATTCGCCGCTTACGGCGCGCGGGCGTCAGCAGGCGCTGGCGACGCGCGCGGCGTTTGAGGCGCACGGCGTGGCCTTTGATCATGTGTATTCCTCGCCGTTGGGCCGGGCGCGGCATACGGCCGAGCTTATCGTTGGCGAGGGCCGTTCCATTGAGCTGGTCGATGACCTGCGTGAGTGGCATTTTGGCTCGCTGGAGGGCACATCAAATCGCGAGATGCCGCCGCAGCCCTGGGGTGATTATCCGGTGGCCTTTGGTGGCGAGTCTGAAGGCGAGCTCCAGTCGCGCATGGTCGCGGCGCTGTCCCACATCATGGCCAGGCCGCAGCACGACTGTGTGCTGGCAGTCTCCCACGGCTCTTCCTGCCAGGAGTTTCTTGAGTATGTGACTGGCAGGGGAGAGCTACCCGACAACGGTGCCGTGCTTCATTTTGGCTATTGCGACGGTGCGTTTTCGCTCCTTGATTGGTAACGAACGAAAGGACCCCTATGAATAAAGACCTGTATCTGGTTCGTCATGGGCAGACAATATTCAACCTTAAGCGCATTATTCAGGGTTGGAGTGACTCGCCGCTCACGCAGCTGGGATGCGACCAGGCGGCGCGTGCCGGCATGTTCTTGCGTGCGCGCGGCATTGAACCCGATCATGCCTACACCTCCACACTTCATCGCACCGAGCAGACTATCGCCAACCTGTGGCCGGGCTTGGCGTACGAGCGCCTGGACGGTCTGCGTGAGTGGTTCTTTGGCGACTTTGAGGCCGAGCGCGTGATGCTTATGCCCGAGCGCCCGTGGCGAGATTTCTATCGTCAGTTTGGCGGCGAGGGCCAGATGCAGGTGCGCGAGCGCATGGCGGCGACGATAACCGATCTTATGCGACGTCCGGACCACGAGTGCGTGCTCGCGGTGAGCCACGGCTCGGCTATCAAGGAGTTTTTGGACCACGTGCGGGGCACGGCGGCCGACGAGCGCGAACGCGTGCCGGGCAACTGCTCAGTGCTGCATTTTGCGTTTGACGATGCGGCCGATACGTTTGAACTGGTCGAAGTCTTTACGCAGGAAGACTACGCGCGCGAGCTGGGGCTTGAACCGCTCGTGGCTACTGCGGGTCCGCAGCGCGGATAACGCGAGCGCGGCGGCACGGGTCGTCGGCATAACTTCTCGACGCAAAAGGGGCGGAGATGCATGTACCTGCTGCATCTCCGCCCCCTGTTTGTTGAGCTGCCGATTTTTGCGCTGGGCGGTCTGGTTTTGCTAGAACCGCGCGACCTGGTGCGTGAGCAGACCTGTCGGAACCTGCGGCGCGGCGCCGCTGACCTGCGCGGCGGGGAAGAGCGCAGCTACGGCAAAGTTGAACGGCTCTTTGCCCGTGTAGGTGCCGGCAGCACGGGCATCGTCGGCCAGGAGCTGTGATGCCCCAGCCAGCGCGGCGGCATAGGCGGAGTCGCCGGCGAACACCGGACCGGGCGCCTGATCGAGCATGGCACGGATGGCGGCAACAGCGTCCTCGCGCTTGATCTCCCACACGCGGTGCGTAATGCCCGCAGGATCGGTGACGGCGTAGAGCGAGGCGCCCTCTTTGGCAGCGCCCAGGATGATGTCCATGACGGGCGACGCCTCGTAGGCGAGCGACACGGGGCGCGGCTGCACCTTGAGCTCAACGATCGCGCGCGCGGCGGCGGTCGTATCGGCGGCAACCGCGTCGCCGCCCGCTAGCGCACCAACCGGGCAGATTGCCACAACGCCCGTCACGCGCCCCGGCTCCCCCGAGCATTCGTACACGTAATACGCCGCACCCGGGTCCTTGAGCATCAGGCCATCGGCAATGGCTCCGCGCAGAGCATCGTTGCCGCTCAGGATGCTGCCCATTGCGGGCAACGCCTCGAGCACGCGGTCCTGAGCCGGGCGGATGCAGGGAAACGGAAGTGCTTTCATGGGCGGTCCTAACGCACGAGTCGGTTTGTTCGCGGCTTATTATGCCCCAACTTGGCCGCTCGCGTCCCAGAGCACGTTATCGGCGAGCGCGATTAGCACCTGCTGACAACGAACGATAT
>CAVEDI010000247.1:0-8139 GCA_963614405.1 Oscillospiraceae bacterium
GACCTTCGCCAGCTGCGTTCGCATGCGCTCGAACGCGATCGCATCCTACGCGCGGTTCGTCGGCTCGATGCCGTCTTTGCGCTCCATGCTGAGCAGGCTGAACAGATTGGCCTGGTGTGCGGCGTCGATGCCGATCGTATCCACGTGATTGGGACGGGCTATGACCATCGCGTCTTCTGCCGCGACGCAAGCGTGGCGAGGCAGCCGGGATCGCTTGTGTACGTGGGCAAGATTTGCTTTAAAAAGGGCGTCGAGTCGCTGGTTCGAGCTGTGTCATTGCCGATTGACGATGGCGTCCGCCCATCTGGCTTGGTACTTGTGGGCGGCCGCGGGGACGATGCCGAGTACGCGCGTATCGAGCGCTTGACCGCGGCCTCGGATGTGCCGGTGACGCTGGCGGGGCGCCTGGATAGCGATGAACTCGTGCGTGCCTACCGCAGTTCCGACGTCTTTGTGCTGCCTTCGTTTTACGAGGGTCTGCCGCTCGTGACGATCGAAGCCCTCGCGTGCGGCTGCAAAGTTGTGGCGACCGATTTGCCCGGCGTCCGTCCCTGGATGGAGGCGATGCTTCCCGGTGCTCCCGTGACGTGGGTGGCGTCGCCGCGTATGACGGATGTCGACACGCCCGTGGCGGCCGACCTTCCGCTGTTTGAGCGCGCGCTGGCAGATGCTATCGCGCAGGCGCTTGCGGCGCCGCCTTCGACGTTCGAGCCGTCGGCGGTCTCTTGGGAAGCGTGCCTGGGGCGTATACTTAAAGTCGTTGATTTGATGGAAGGGGGTTCGTATGGCTAAGGACACCATGAGGCTCACGTCCATGACGGCCGCGAGCGGTTGAGCCGCTAAGTTGGGCCCCGGAGCCCTCGCCCAGGTCCTGGGCGATTTACCCAATGTGCATAACGACAACTTGCTCGTGGGGTTCGATACCTCCGACGATGCGAGCGTCTTCCGCGTAGGGGAGAACCTGGGGCTCGTGCAGTCCATCGACTTCTTCCCACCGATGGTCGACGACCCGTTTCTGTTCGGCCAGATTGCCGCGGCAAACTCACTGTCGGACATCTACGCCATGGGCGGGCGGCCGAGCCATGCCATGAACCTGCTCTGCATACCCAGTTGCCTGGGCGTCGAGGTTGCCGGTCAGATTCTGGCGGGCGGCGCCGACAAGTGCGTCGAGGTGGGTTGCTCCATCGCGGGCGGCCACACCATCAACGACGACGAGCCCAAGTACGGCCTGTCCGTGAGCGGTTTTGTCGCGCTCGACCGCATGCTCGCCAACAGCGGTGCGCACGTGGGCGATGTTCTGCTGCTGACCAAGGCCATCGGCTCGGGCATCATCACTACGGCCATTAAGGGTGAGCTCATCGAGCAGGACGAGGCCGCAGCCATGTTTGACTCGATGCGCACCCTCAACGAGGCGCCGATTCGTCTGGCCGAGGGGCTCGAACTTCACGGCTGCACCGACATTACGGGCTTTGGCCTTATCGGGCATGCGTGCGAGATGGCCGAGGGCTCCGGCGTGCAGATTGAACTTGCGTCGGGGGCGGTGCCGCTCTTTGACCAGGTGCTCGACATGGCGCGTCTGGGCATTATCCCCGCGGGCTCCTACCGCAACCAGGACTTCTTTGGCCCGCGCGTGACGGCTGACGATGACCTGGAGCCGGGCATGTTGGATGCGCTGTACGATCCGCAGACTTCGGGTGGTTTGCTTATTGCGGCGCCCGCGAAGGATGTGGATGAGCTTGCGCACCGTCTGCATGCCGAAGGACGTATCGCCGCCGTTGTCGGCCGCGTGTGCGAGCCGGTGCCGGGCGGTCCTGCTGTTCGCGTTGTCCGTTAACGACACGTTTATTGAGCTATGTACCGTTCTAAAACGATTTATTCGAAAGGAATTTGCTATGTCTACCAAAATTGAAGTCAATGCCATGGGCGATGCCTGCCCGCTGCCCGTCGTCAAGACGCTCAAAGCCCTGAAGCAGCTCGATGGCGAGGGCGCCGTCGTGACCTCGGTCGATAACGAGACCGCAGTCAAGAACATCTCCAAGATGGCGCAGGAGAAGGGCTGCACGGCCTCGGTCGAGAAGGTTTCTGACGCCGAGTGGCACGTGACCGTCTCGACCGCCGGTGCCGTGGCCGTTGCGGACCCCGAGCAGGACGGCGCTGCTTTCTGCGACGCCAGCGCCGGCAAGGGCAAGCTCGTCATTTCCGTCTACACCGACTGCATGGGCCGCGGAGACGACGAGCTGGGCCACAAGCTCATGAAGGCGTTTATCTTTGCCGTGACGCAGCAGGAGGAGCTGCCCGCGACCATGCTGTTCTACAACGGCGGCGCCAAGCTCACTGTCGAGGGCTCGCCGGTGCTCGATGACCTGAAGGGCCTGGCCGAGCAGGGCGTCGAGATCCTTACCTGTGGCACCTGCCTCGACCACTATGGCATTAAGGACCAGCTTGCAGTGGGCGAGGTCACCAACATGTACGTGATCGTGGAGAAGATGGAGCAGGCCGTGCGCGTCGTGCGCCCGTAGCGTATTGGTTGGAGTTGCCATGAGGGAGAAGCGCCCGGCGCTTGTCATCACGTTTCCCACCACGGCGGCCGCCATGGGCTGCGAGTCCCTGTGCATCGAGCGCGGCCTTCCCGGGCGAACGATTCCCGTGCCCGGGGAGGTCGCTGCCGGCTGCGGTCTGGCGTGGAAGGCGTTGCCTGCCGATGAGGAGCTGCTGCGCGGCGAACTCGCCGCGGCGGGCATTCCCACTGAGGGCTTTACGGTGATTGATATGTGGGAGGTCGTGCGATGATCTATCTGGATAACGCGGCGACGACCATGCACAAGCCGCAGACGGTCATCGATGCCGTGACGCAGGCGATGTGCTCGCTCGGCAATGCCGGGCGCGGCGCCACGTCGGGTGCCCTCGATGCCGCTCGTACGATTCACGCTTGCCGTGCCAAGCTCGCGCGCCTTTTGGGTTGCCCGAGGGCGGACCATGTGTGCTTTACGCCCAATTCCACGGCGGCGCTCAACACGGCGATTAACGGCGTGGTGCGTCCTGGCGACCGCGTGGTCACGACGGTGCTCGAGCACAACTCCGTGCTGCGTCCGCTCAATCGCCTAGCGACGGAGCAGGGTGTGACCGTTGAGCATGCGGGCTGCGACGCGAACGGCGTGCTCGACTATGACGAGCTCGAGCAGTTGGTCACGCCCGGTACACGTGCCGTGGTGGTGACGCATGCCTCCAATGTGACCGGCAACGCGGTCGACATTGCACGCGTGGCCGCCATGGCCCATGCGGCCGGCGCGCTTGTGATTGTCGATGCCTCGCAGTCTGCCGGCACAGCGCATATCGATATGCAGGCCATGGGGCTCGACGTGGTGTGCTTTACTGGCCACAAGGGGCTCATGGGTCCGCAGGGGACCGGCGGGCTGGCCGTGGCGGAGGGCATTGACGTGGCGCCGTGGGCCATGGGCGGCACGGGCGTGCACAGCTTCGATGCGTTGCAGCCGCTTGAGTGGCCCACGCGCCTCGAGGCGGGCACGCTCAACGGCCACGGCATCGCGGGCCTTTCTGCCGGTCTCGACTTTATCGAGGCGCAAGGCGGGGTCGAGGCGATTGCGGCGCATGAGCACTCGCTTGCAGAGCGCTTCCTCGCCGGTGTTCGAAAGATTCCGGGGATTAAGCTCTACGGTGCCTTTGACCAACCCGCGCGCTCGGCGATCGTCTCACTCAACGTGGGCGATATCGACTCTGCCGAGATCTCGGACGCGCTCATGCAAGGGTGGGGGATTGCGACGCGCCCCGGCGCCCATTGCGCTCCGCTCATGCACCGCGCGCTCGGGACCGAGCGCCAAGGTGTCGTTCGCTTCTCGTTTGGGTATTTCAACACGGACGAGGAAGTCGACACCGCGATTGACGCTTTGCGCGATTTAGCCTGCTAGAGCGTATATACTTGCGGGACGGGTCTTTTGCCCGTCCCGTTTTTGTTTCGACCCGAAAGGTGTGCCTATGGCCTCATCCGCCCCGCGCGGTCTGCGCTCCGACCATGTCGTTACCGTCGGCATTGCGCTGTTCTCGATGCTCTTTGGCGCCGGCAACCTTATTATTCCGCCGCTGCTGGCGCTGCAGGCAGGCACGGCCACACCGCTTGCCATGGTTGGCTTTTTGATTGCCGCCATCGGCCTGCCCGTCATGGGATTTATTGCCGTCGCGCTTGCCGGAACGGCGCGCGAGCTTGCCGGCCGCGTGCACCCCAAGTTTGGTGAGTTCTTTGTCGCGGCGGTGTATCTGGCCATCGGCCCGTGCCTGGCCATTCCGCGCACGAGCTCCACGGCCTTCGAGATGCTGGTGCCGCTGCTGCCCGAGGGCGTTTCGCTCGGCACGGCTCGCCTGGTGTTTGCCGTTGGCTTCTTTGTCGTCGCGTTTGCGCTCACGCTGCGTCCGGGCGTTATCACGCGCGTGCTCGGGCGCATTACGGGCCCCGCGCTCATTGCGCTCATCGTGCTGGTTGTGGGTGCTGCCGTGATCTCGCCGCTGGGACCGGCTGCCGCGCCGCAGGCTCCCTATGATGCAGGCGCTGCCGTGCAGGGCTTTCTGACTGGCTATCAGACCATGGACCTGCTCGCGTCGCTCGCCTTCGGCATTATCATCGCCGAGACCATCCACGAGCTGGGTGTTACCGATGACAAGCGCGTGGCCTTTGAGATTTCGCGTTCCGGCGTGATCGCCGGCGCGCTCATGGCCATCATCTACTGTGGCTTGGGCCTTGCCGGAATGCAGCTCGGCACCGTGATGCCCGACGCCACCAACGGCGCCGCCATCCTTGCCCGTTCTGCCTCCATGCACTTTGGCCTTGCCGGCACGGTCGTGGTCTTCGCCATCTTCTTCCTTGCCTGCATGAACGTGTGCATCGGCCTCATCAGCTGCTGCTCGCGTTACTTCTGCGAGACGTATGTGGTCGAAGGGGGAGCAGAGGCTTCCGAGGAGGCCATGCGCCGCCCCTTCGCGATCCTTGCCTTTGTGTTCGCGGCGTTTTCGTGCGTGCTCTCCAACGTGGGCCTCGACGTGATCCTTATGTTCTCGGTGCCCATGCTTAACGCCTTGTATCCCGTCGCCATCGTGCTGGTTCTCATGGGTTTGGTACACGGCTTTTGCGACGCTCATCCGCAGGTGTGGGTCTGGGTTGGCGGTGTGGTTGCCGTGCAGAGCGTGATCACCTCGGTCCGCGATGCGTTCTTTGCTGGCACGTGGCTGCCGTTTGATGCGCTGCCGTTGGCGGATATCGGTGCCGCGTGGGCGCCGGTTGCCGTGGTGGCATTTGTGATCGGCCTGCTCCATAGTCGTTTTGTCGCACATTCGAGGAGCTGAGGCATCAATGCTTGCACAGGCGGGAAGTCTCCCCTATAATTTCCTTCGCTTTGGGACACGCAAGGTTTAGACCTTAGCTGCTCAACACCTTCGGGACGTGGCGCAGTTTGGTAGCGCGCCTGCTTTGGGAGCAGGATGTCGCAGGTTCAAATCCTGTCGTCCCGACCATATCTTGCGGGCGTAGTTCAATGGTAGAACACCAGCCTTCCAAGCTGATGACGCGGGTTCGATTCCCGTCGCCCGCTCCATAAGATAGATGAATGGCTCTGATTCCTTTTGGGATCAGAGCCATTTTCATATACATGCCGGGACCCCACATCCCCACCTAAGTTGCGGTGAAATGCGGACTGTTTTCCGGCTTTTATGGCCCATGTAGTCCGTATTTCACCGCAACTATTTGTAAGGTTGGATTTTGATGCCGTTGGGAGGGTTGTAGCGACCGTCTACCGAGAATGGAAATATTTTTTGAAGCTCTGACCTGCGACGTCAAGCTTTTGGTCAGCTTTTGGCAAGGCCTGCGGACGGAAGCATGCGATAGCGTAATGGTATTTTCTCCGCCGTGATGGTTATGGGGTTGGCCATGCTCGATAAAGGCAAACATTTTCCGCAGTCATATGCAAGGATGCTATTCTCGGCCCTTGGAATTCATCAAGATGGACAGCTGCTTATAACAATTGATCCTTGGGAAGAACGCCGTGCGCGCGAGCTTATGCAGGAGGAGCTCATGCTTCGTCTTTACAACCACGTGTATGCGGATCCGGTCTATTGGAATAATCTTGGGGTTGAAGATCGCATCTTTCAGCTGGCATCCGCTATTGCGGTCGTTGAACCGGATGCTGTGTTTTGCGGATCGACGGCAGCGCTGCTCTTTGGCATCGGCTCGGCTTATACGCTTCTGGATAAAGTGCAAGTGCTGCTGCCTCGGTCTACAAGGCGCGATACGTATGAGTTCGTTGAATACAAGCGCTGGCGGGCGGGCGAAGTGTGGCGGCTCGGTCTGTTTACGCTGACGGATCCGTATCGAACGGTTGTTGATATCGCCCGAACGAGCGCCTTTCGCTATGCGCTGGGCTATGTCGATGGCTTGGCCCGCGAGTACGATGTCGAACGTGAAGAGCTGCGAGCATATGCGCAGGCAAATTGCCGAGGGTTGCATGGCATCGCGCGTGCTTTTGACGTTTTTGAGCATATGGACGGCAGGTCAGACAATGGCGGCGAGTCCGAGGCGAGAGCAGCAATGATTCTTGCTGGGGTTGCCGCGCCTGAGCTTCAAGTTGAGATAACGCGACCGGGAAACGCTGGTTATTATCTAGCAGATTATGGCTGGCAGATGCCAGATGGCTCATGGACGCTGGCAGAGCTGCATGGGCTGGGTAAGTTTGAAGACGAAGCTCAAAATGATCCGGAGCAAGCGGCGGCAAAAACCTATCGAGCGGCCCTCATGCGCGATGCGAACCTTCGCGCCATGGGCCACAACGTCATTCATTTCAAACTCTCGGACACCTACGAAGTAGAATCGTTCGGTGCCATGATGCGCGGTTACGGTATTCCGACAACAAAACCCTACGCCGACTCCCGATAGAGAAATCGTTCGCAGCCAACCTTCAATAAGTTGCGGTGAAATACGGACCATCGAGACCTTTAAAGGCATGAAACAGTCCGTATTTCACCGCAACTTAGGAGGGGATGGGGCTGAGAGGCGGGCGATGCCGTTGCCTGTCGGTTAGTGGCGGGATTGGTGGCGGAGTTTGTCGATGGTGGCGTCGGTGCTGTGGCCGTGAGCGTCGGCGGCGCGGTCGCGGACTTCGGCAGCGGTTTGGCGCTTGCGGCGGTAATCGATCATGCCTTGGATGATGGGCTTGCCAAAGCTCACGACATCATCGTTGTAGATGGCGGTTCGGGCTGCGAGGAGGCAGTCGGTAAAGTCCATATGGGTCTTGCCAAAGAGTTTGACGGCAAGGGCGACAACGGTGGGCTCGTCGACCATGACGTCATCGAGCAGCCTTCTCATGGCTGTAGCAATCTCAACGCGGGGAACCTTATAGACGTCGCGCAGCGTGACCACGACGCGCGTGATGATCTCGGGGTAGACGCGACCGGTGCGTGTGGCGATGACCTTGGCGGCGCGAGGTGACAGAACTTCGTCGTCGTCAAGCAGGTAGCGTAGGATGACGGTCTCGTCGATGATGGTGCTACTCATGGATATCTACTTCCTCGGGACCCAAAATCGAATCGTCGCTTTCTGTAGCAAGGTACTCAATCCAAGCATTGCGCTCCTCGGAGCGGCGATTGGGGTCCCCATATGCTTTGAGCGATCCATAGGCGGCGGTGCCGTCCTTTGAGCGCACGGCGACCGGCTGAAAGGGAAGCTTGCGCATCAAAATGCTCTGCGCGACAAATAGACGGACAGCCTCGGCGAGCGATGTGCCCATGGCGTCGTAGAGATGCTCGGCATGCTGCTTGTCTTCCTCGCGAATGCGCACCTGCAGGATGGCTCGTTTTTGCGTCGATGACATCACTGGCCCCCCTAATGAGTGTGTAATATGAATGTCAAATACAACACGGGCTAATAATAGCCAATCTTATAACCACTGCTTTATTGCACTCAAGTTAATGAGTGCGAAATATATATCAAACGTATTGCATCCTTTATAAACGAGCGTGAAATCTCCCCAGGATGTACGCATGTAATACACTCACCTTTATAGCTTCTAGAGAATAATTCCAACCTGCTAAAACCCCTGCAATACACCCGTATTGCAGGGCCTATGCTCAAGTTTGCCCCCT
>CAVEDI010000248.1:0-4712 GCA_963614405.1 Oscillospiraceae bacterium
CCGTGTGGTCACGTCTGGTGTCGACCTTGGCTCGGCCTTTAAGGTGAGCGTTGCGGTCGACCGCCTCAGCGAGCGTGCCGATCAGTCCAGCTGGCCCCAGGCCGTCAAGGATGAGGACGGACGTTATGTCTGTGCTCGCGGCCCGCATAATATTATTCGCGCTGCTTGTGAGTTTGCGCTCGAGGAGTTGCGTGGTTGCGATGTCTATCTTGGTTCTCCGTCTGAGATTGCCGCGACCCTTTATGCTCAGGCGTCAAGTAGGCTCGATACGTCTCGTCTCCTGTTTATTGATGACGAGAGCGAGCTTCCGGTTGTCGATCGTTTAGGCCTTGCCTCTGATGCCGAGGACTTTATCCGTATCTGCTCGGGTTTGGGTCTTGAGATGTCCGAGCGCACGGCACATCGCATTTTGGCAGGGCAGATTAAGCCCGTTCGCGGTGTGACCGCGCGTCTGCTGCGCGAGCGTGATTCGTCCTCGCATGCGCCGGCTCCTGTCGATCTCGCGAAGGATCGTCGCGGGCTACGTATTGCCAAGGATGACATGGCACAGTTTTCGCGTGCTGTGGAGCGTGACTTTAATGATCTTGCCGCCCGGTACTATCTCAACCTTTGCGGCGACCCAAAGATTCGCGTTTCGCGTGATCGAATCACTGTGACCTTCGATCTTGCCAAAGAGGAATAGTGCCTTTACCGAGTCCACTCGGTACGATACAGTTATTGCAGTTAAAACGTACTTTTAAACGCAGGAGTTTCTTCATGGATTGCCTGAAGGTATCAAGCAAATCATCGCCCGCGTCCGTTGCCGGCGCCATCGCCGGCATGGTCAAGGATGGTGTACCCGTCAACATCCAGTGTGTCGGCGCTGGTGCTGTCAACCAGGCCATTAAGGCCGTGGCTATCGCGCGCGGTTTTTTGATTCCAACCGGTTTTGATATTTCCTGCGCGCCCGTGTTCTCCGACATCCTCATTAACGGGGAGTCACGCACGGCCATCCGCCTTTCTATCTACGTTCACCAGATCAATCGAGCTGCTATGGATAACGTCGTCATGGATGATGTTAAGCCTGTGGCATAGCTTCTGCTTGCCTCGATTCGCCTCCCTTCCATCGTTAGGACTTATGCACATGGACCAGCGTTCCGTACGCGATATTCTTGCCGGTAAAACCTACTTTATCCGCACCTTTGGCTGTCAGATGAATCAGCACGACTCCGAGCGTGTGAGCGGTCTGCTTGATTCGTATGGCTGCCTCATGGCGCTCGATCCCGCGCATGCCGATATCGTTGTCTTCATGACATGCTGCGTGCGCGAGGCCGCCGATACTCGCCTGTACGGTCAGTGCAATTCCTGCAAAAGCCTGCCGCCTTCGCCTTCGGGCAAGCGTGTGGTTGCCGTGGGCGGCTGCATTGCGCAGCGTGATGGCGAGGGCCTGCTCACCAACGTCGATAACGTCAATGTCATCTTTGGCACGCATTCTATCGCACATGTGGCCGAGCTCATTGCCGAGGCGTTCCTTGACGGCAAGCGTCATATCCGCACCAATGAGCATGAGGATACGGATGCCATGAGCATGCCGTGGCATCGCGAGACCCAGTATCACGCCTGGGTGCCCATCATGACGGGCTGCAATAATTTCTGCACCTATTGCATCGTGCCGTACGTGCGCGGTCGCGAAAAGAGCCGCCCCTTCGAGGAGATTGTCGACGAGGTGACTGGTTTGGTGCGCCAGGGCGTGCGTGAGATTACGCTGCTAGGCCAAAACGTTAACTCATATGGTCGCGATCTGTTTGGCAAGCCGCGTTTTGCCGATCTGCTGCGTGCCGTGGGCGATACGGGTGTGGAGCGCATCTTCTTTACGTCTTCGCATCCCAAGGACCTGTTGCCTGAGACCATCGACGCTATGGCCGAGACGCCTGCCGTTATGCCGCAGCTGCACTTGGCCGTCCAGTCAGGTTCGACGCGGATCCTCAAAGAGATGAATCGCCGTTATACACGCGAGGACTATTTGGGCCTGGTCGATCGCATTCGCAACCGTATGCCCGATATCGCGCTCTCGACCGACATTATCGTCGGCTTCCCAGGCGAGACTGAAGAAGATTTTGAGCAGACGCTCTCGCTTGCCGAGACGGTCCGCTATGCCCAGGCCTATACCTTCATCTATTCCAAGCGCGCCGGTACCCCGGCCGCAGAGATTGACGATCCTACGCCGCATGAGATTATTCTCGAGCGTTTCAACCGCCTGGTTAAGGTTATCGAGACCACGGCGCACGAGTATAACCAGGGTGAGCTTCATACTGTGGTGCCGGCGCTCATTGAGGGAACGAGTAAAAAGAACGACGCGGTCCTGCTGGGCAAGAGTCCTAAGAATCAGACCGTGCATGCGCCTATTCCCGAGGGTTACAGTATAGATCAGCTTGTTGGCAAGATCGTTGATGTTGACGTTGACGTTGCCAAGACCTGGTATTTGTCCGGCTCCGTTGTGGGCGAGCCGCGCTAATGGTTTCTCCCGGGGCAGGTCTTTCCGCCGTTGCGATCGTCGGTCCGACGGCGGTTGGTAAGAGTGATGTTGCCGACCGTTTGGCCGCTCGTCTTTCGTCCGAAGTGCTGTCGTGCGATGCGATGCAAATCTATCGCGGCATGGACATCGGTACCGCAAAGATGACGCCCGATGAGTGTACTGCGCCGCTGCGTCTCGTCGACATTGTAGATCCGGGTGTGGCATATTCTGCTGCGCTTTATCAGGCTGACGCTCGCGCACATGTTGAACGTCTCCTTGGTTCGGGTTGTCTGCCGGTTTTTTGCGGAGGTACGGGGCTGTATCTCAAGGCCGCCCTCGATGAGATGGACTTTCCCTCGGGTGAACTTGAGGACGATCGCCGTGTGGGCTATCAGGAGCTTGCCGAGCGTATTGGCGAGGAAGAACTGCATGCCCTGCTTGCTGAGCGCGACCCAGAATCGGCTGCTGTTATTCATTCCCATAACGTGCGCCGTGTGATTCGTGCGCTCGAGATGCATGATGATGGTATCTCCTATGCAAGGCAAAAAAGTCAGTTTAGTGTTCCGCGCGAGCATTATCATGCTCTATGGTTTGGTCTGACGCGTAATCGCGAGGTGCTCTACGAGCGCATTAACCTGCGTGTCGATCTGATGTTTGAACAGGGTCTTGTCGATGAGGTTCGCGGTCTTATGGAACAGGGGCTGGGAGATGCCCTGACTTCGATGCAGGCAATTGGCTATAAAGAGATCATTGATGCTTTCAATGGCGTGATTTCTATGGATGAGGCTCGCGAACTCATCAAGATGCGTTCGCGTCGCTATGCCAAACGTCAGCTTTCGTGGTTTAAGCGCGATGACCGTATCGTGTGGTTTGATATGGACGAGTTTACGATCGATGAGGTCGTTGAGGACATCCTGCATCGTATTGAGGCTGCCTAATGGCCCGTTTCCCCCTTGTTCCCACGGCACCCGAGCCCGAGCGTGCCATATTAGTTGGTGTTGAGTGGCGCGACAATGCATGGCCGCTCGATCGCTCGCTTGATGAGCTGGAGCGTCTTGCCCACACGGCTGGCGCCCAGTGCGTGGTGCGTTTGTCACAACGTCTGGTTAAGCCGTATCCAAAATCGTTTATCGGTTCCGGTAAGGTTGAAGAGCTGTGCGGCCTGGTGCATCGCATGGATGTCGATATTGTTATCTTCGACGACGATTTATCGCCCTCGCAGCAATCCTATTTGGAGAAAGCCGTGGGCGAGCCGGTAAAGATTATCGATCGTACAGCACTGATCCTGGATATCTTTGGCCTGCATGCTCAGACGCGTGAGGGACGCCTACAGGTACAGCTGGCGCAGCTTCAATATCTGTTGCCTCGTCTGCGCGGTATGTGGAGCCATCTTGCCAAGGAGCAGACGCGCGGCGGCATCGGTTCGCGCTTTGGCCAGGGTGAAAGCCAACTCGAGGTTGACCGTCGCTTGATTCGCAATAAGATTGCCGCGCTTCGTCGTGAGCTTAAGCAGGTTGAACAGCGTCGCGATGTCCAGTCCAAGAGCCGCATTGAGTCACCGGCGTTTCGCGTCGCGTTAGCCGGTTATACCAATGCCGGTAAATCGACGTTGCTCAATCGCCTGACCGGCTCTACGGTACTTTCGCAGGACAAGCTGTTTGCTACGCTCGACCCGACGACGCGTTCGTATCGCCTGCCCGGCGGTCGCGGCATGACGATTACCGATACCGTCGGCTTTATTCAAAAGCTACCGCATGGTCTCGTCGATGCCTTTAAATCGACGCTGTCCGAGGTGTTGGGTGCCGATCTAATTCTCAAAGTCGTAGATGCGTCTGACGAGGACTATGAGCGACAGCTGGAGGCTGTCGACCGCGTGCTTGATGAGATCGGCGCTGGAGAGCGTTTAACGCTGACCGTATTCAATAAAATCGATCTTCTCGATAGCGTTGATCGACTGAGCTTCCGGCGTCGCTATCCCGAGGCCGTGCTGTTCTCGGCCCAGACGGGCGAGGGACTCGACGATCTCGTCGACCGTATTG
This sequence comes from Oscillospiraceae bacterium, assembly GCA_963614405.1. Classification (GTDB taxonomy): domain Bacteria; phylum Actinomycetota; class Coriobacteriia; order Coriobacteriales; family Coriobacteriaceae; genus Collinsella. Next base: position 4,534 of record CAVEDI010000248.1, read on the forward strand.
CTCGTGAGGCGGCTGCTACCGATGTGTTGCTCTCTGCTGATATCCCGTATCGCGAGGGCGCCCTCATCACGCTGGTGCATGAGCAGGGAACCCTTTTGCACGAGGAATATCTTGAGGATGGCGTTCGTATTGTGGCGAAACTGCCGGCTCGTATCGCGCCGCGGCTCGAGCGTTATCGC
>CAVEDI010000249.1:0-2509 GCA_963614405.1 Oscillospiraceae bacterium
CCCCAGATCGCGCAGGCCGTCCAGCAGCAGTGCTGCGTTGGACGCATCACGCGCGGCGCTCGTGCACGTGGTGCAGACGCACGCGGCCCCAAAGGCACGGGCCTCGTCCACAAACATCCGGCACGCAGCGAGCACGCGCTCAACGGCCGCCTCGCAAAAGCGCCCCGTCGCGTCGACGCCCTCGCCCAAGTCGGTAATCTCGGTATGCTTGGACGATTCCACGATCGCCCCGCCCTCGACCTGGGCCAACACCAGTCGCGACGACACCGTTCCCAGGTCGATCGCCGCCACCTTATATCGTTTGCAATTCGTCATTGCAGGCTCCCCTCCGGGCGCTATTTGCCGTTGGACACGACTGTCTGGCCCTCGACGCCGTTAAACCCAAACAGCATATCGAGCGTCTGGATGTACCATGGCGCGTCCTTGCCGACCTCTTCGATCTCTTTGGCCACTTCGCTGGCCTTCTTGGCGTTCGAGGATTTTTTGCTCGACGACGAATCCGAATCGTCGTCCAGGCCCTGCACTTCAATCCTCTTCTCGCCGGGCATCACCAGGCCCAGGTCCTCAGATGCCGCATCCTTGATACCCTGCTCCGAGAGCAGCTTGTCGACGCTTTTCTGCAGCTCGTCGTTGTACTGCTGGCGAATCTCGACCTGCTTGGCCAAGATGTCGTTCGAGCGTTTTGCCACGTATAGGTCGCGCACGGGGAAATACAGGCTCACGAGCGCAAGCGCCACCACGATACCGATAAACAGCGGGCGTAGAGAATCGTGCGTAAAGTCATAGATTGCCTTAACCACCGCGTTATCGTTGGCGTAGCGCATAAAGTCCGAGCCCGAAAGACGGCTCGAAGGCCTGCTCGCTTTGTCGTGCGTCTGGGCCGAGGGACGCGACGGATGCGACGAACGTGCCGGGCGCACCGGTCCATCTGCCGAAGTATTCGATTGAGCATTGGGGCGCGAGGTACTTGTCGGGCGCTGCGCGGAGCGGTCGGCACCGGCGTAGGCGGACCCACCAAGCTGCACCGTGCGCGCACGGCGAGGCGACGGCTCACGCGAACCGGCGGAATAGTACCTGTTGTCGTAAATCTGATCCATGTGCGCCTTGTGCGGTTGAGGTTTGTTTGCGCTAAGTATTCTAGTTATAGCACGAGCGCGCGCGCCACCTTCGACAGCCTTTGCTCGACATAAAAAAGGCGCTGAGCCATATGGCCCAGCGCCCAATGGCGGCCATCAGAAGTGGAACGGAGCCGAGTCAACCCCGCCCCCCGCGAGCGCCACTTGTTTAGCGAATGTTGTAGAACGCGGCCTTGCCGGCGTAGCGCGCACTGCCCTCGAGCTCGTCCTCGATGCGGATGAGCTGGTTGTACTTGGCGATGCGATCGCTGCGGCACGGGGCGCCCGACTTGATCTGGCCGGCGTTGACGCCCACGACCAGGTCGGCGATCGTGGAGTCCTCGGTCTCGCCGGAGCGGTGACTCACGATGCAGGCGTAGCCGGCCTCCTTGGCGGTCTCGATGGCCTCGAGCGACTCGGTGAGCGTACCGATCTGGTTGACCTTGACCAGGATCGCGTTGGCGGCACCAAGCTCGATGCCCTTCTTGAGGCGCTCGGTGTTGGTGACGAACAGGTCGTCGCCTACGAGCTGCACCTTATTGCCAATGCGGCGGGTAAGCTCGACCCAGCCGTCCCAGTCCTCCTCGGCCATGCCGTCCTCGATGGAGATGATGGGATAAGTGTCGACGAGCTTCTCCCAGTAATCGACCATCTGGGCGCTCGTGTACTCAACGCCCTCGCCCTTGAGCTCGTACATACCGGTCTCAGCGTTGTAGAACTCGGTGGACGCCGGATCCATGGCGTACATAAAGTCGACGCCGGGCTTAAAGCCAGCCTTCTCGACGGCCGTGGTGATGTACTCGAACGGCTCGGCGTTGGTCTTAAGGTTGGGGGCAAAGCCGCCCTCGTCGCCCACGCCGCCGCCCAGGCCGGCCTCGTGCAGCACGCCCTTGAGGGTGTGGTAGACCTCGGCGCACCAACGCAGGCCCTCTGCAAAGCTCGGGGCGCCCACCGGCATGATCATGAACTCCTGGAAGTCGACGTTATTGTCGGCATGCACGCCGCCGTTGAGGATGTTCATCATGGGCGTGGGCAGCAGATGGGCGTTGACGCCGCCCAGGTACTGGTACAGTGACAGGCCCGCCGACTCGGCAGCGGCGCGGGCGACGGCCAGCGACACGCCCAGGATGGCGTTGGCACCGAGCTTGGTCTTGTTGGGGGTACCGTCCGCGGCAATCAGCGCGGCATCGACGGCGCGCTGGTCGAAGGCGTCGAGGCCCACGACGGCGTTAGCGCACTCGTTGTTGACGTGCTCGACGGCCTGCAAAACACCCTTGCCCAGGTAGCGGCCCTTGTCGCCATCGCGAAAGATCCTTTGTCCTTACGATTCCAGCCTGAGCTGTAGCGGCAGAAAGATCGTTTGAAGTCTTGTCCTTGCTCTCTGAGCAGAATAC
>CAVEDI010000250.1:0-7878 GCA_963614405.1 Oscillospiraceae bacterium
GAGAACACCCGTGCCCGTGCCGTCGCTGCGCCCGCGCCTGCACCGAGCGATGCCTCGGCCTATGCGAGCAATATCATCAACGCCACACCGCAGCTGCCGGCCTATGTCCTGCGCCCCGAGAGCTATGACGACGTGGAGACCGTGGTGCGCCGCGTTCGCACCAAGCAGCCTGTCGCACTGATCTTTGTGGGCGTTCGTACCGAGGTCGCAAAGCGCGTCCTGGACTTCTCTTACGGCTTTGCCTGCGGCCTGGGTGCCACCGTCAAAGAGGTGGGAGATCGCGTGTTTATGGTGCTGCCCGCCGGTTGCGAGGTCAAGGATTCGGACCTCAAAAAGCTCCGTGCCGACGGCTACCTTAAGTAAAAATTAGACGAGGAGATTCTCATCAACATCTACACCATTGTCCAGCTGGTCAATACGCTGTTCAACTTTTACTCCACGCTCATCGTGGTCTACTGCCTTATGACGTGGATTCCTATGAAGCAGGGCGGATTGCTACAGGATATCGCCGCCGTTCTCGATAGCGTGTGCGGCCCGTGGCTCAATTTGTTCCGCCGGTTTATCCCGCCCATGGGCGGCGTCGATTTTTCACCGGTCGTTGCGATTATTGCGTTGCAGTTGGTGCAGAAGCTGGTTCTGCAACTTCTTATAGGTATACTCATATAAAACTGGCTTAGTAATTCACGTCGGGCGCACAGCGCCAAGGCGAAGATAAAGGAGAACTTGTTATGGCTATTACCCCTGCTGACATTCAGGCTCAGACCTTCTCTGAGGCCAAGCGCGGCTACGATCCCGCCGAGGTCGACGTCTTCCTGGAGACCCTGTCCTCTGAGGTCGACGCCATGCTCGCCAAGATTGTCGATCTTAAGGGTCGTCTGACTGCTACCGAGCAGCAGCTCGCCGATACGCAGGCCCAGCTTGCTCAGGCTCAGGATGCTGCCGCGCAGGCCGTTCCCGCCGCCCCTGTGGCCGCTCCCGCACCCGACTTCTCCGCTCAGGAGCGCCAGATTTCCGCTGCCCTGATTGCTGCCCAGCAGACCGCCGAGGGCATTGTCAACGACGCCAACGAGAACGCTGACCGCATCCGCAACGAGGCCGACGCCAAGGCCCGCGAGGTCATCCGCCAGGCCCTGACCGAGAAGCAGGCCGAGCTTGAGGAGATCGACCGTCTTAAGGCTTCCCGCGAGGAGTTCAAGGCCGAGTACCTCAAGCTCATCCAGCACTTCATGGACGATGCTCAGAACTCCTTCCCGTCCGATCTCATGGCTTCCACGCCGGTCGGTTCCGCTGCTTCTCCGGCTGTGACCGTTCCTGCTGCCGAGCCGCTGCCCGTCGCCGAGCCGGTTATCCCCGTTGCCGATCCCTTTGCACCGATCGACAACTTCGCCGCCGACGACCTGGACTAACATCCAGCTATCATTTAGCGCCTAGAAAGGGCCCGCAGCTTGCGGGTCCTTTTTTGTGGCTGTTGCAGTCTGCAAAACAAAACGCCGAGTTCTGCGTTTGAGGGCGCAGAACTCGGCGAAGGGCGCGTGGTCAAAGGTGGATTTAAAGGCCTGTCCCAAAAATCTACTTGAGGAGGAAGTCGGGGAGGGGAATGGTGCGGGCCTCGCGCTGCTCGGGGTCGGCGATATGGTCGGCAGGATAGCCGCAGACGAGCATGTGATAGGGATAGATGCCCTCGGGCAGGCTGAACTGCTCACAGGCCACCTCGGGCTTAAAATGGCACACCCAGCACGTACCCAGGCCCTGCTCCTCGGCCTCCATCATCATCTGATCGCAAACAATCGAGGTGTCGATGGCGCTGGAGTTCATCTGGTCATACGGGCGCACCCAAGCATCGTCAGTAACGCTGCAGATAAGGAAGATAAGCGGTGCCCCAAAGATAGACCCATCACGAGCAAACCGAGGCTGACAAGCAGCAGTCTTCTCCAGAAGCTCAGGCGTATCCAACACCATTACACGGGCTGGATGATTATTACAGGCAGAAGGAGCAATACGCCCAGCTTCAACAATGGCATCCACCACAGCCTGCTCCACAGCCCGATCTTCAAACTCACGACAAGAATACCGACCCCGAGCCAGATCCAAATACCCCATAACCAAACCCTCCAAAGTCAGCAAATCAATCCAAAGTAAACCAAAGGGTACCCAAAGCCCCATCCAGCCAAACGCCCAACACAGTCCCAAAGTATCCATTTGGGCATAAAGGGCCATATCAGCCAAGACCCAATTACACTCGAACCATCAGCCAAAGTTCCCAATGGTGGTACCTAAGGCGAAGGCCCGACACCTATTTACTTTCGAACGACTCTGCCGCGCAGCCGGAGTGAGAAAGCAAATGGGTGCCGGGCCTTCGCCGGTGGGACGGATACCCCCAATTAACTGTTCTTCATGACAATCGAATCCACGACATCGGCCACATTCTCGCAGCAGTCGGCGCAGTACTCCAGGAAGGCGTACACGTCACGCCAAGCGATGACCTCGAGCGGATCCTTGCCGTTGACGTGCAGGTTGCGCATGGCGTTGATATAGAGCTCGTCGGCCTCGGACTCGATGGTGTTGATCTGGATGACCAGCTCGCGCAGCGTTTTGGACTTGCGGTAGTTGGGAAGCTCGACCATAAGGTCCTTCATGGCGCGGCAGGCATCGGTTACCTTGTGAGCGATGACGATGGCATCGGGGTGGATGTTCTGGATGTTGGTGAAGTAGACGCGCTGCACGACGCCTTCGATGCGGTCGAGCACGGTGTCGAGCGAGCAGCTCATCAGGTCCAGATCCTCGCGCTCAAGCGGGGTGATAAAGGCGGTGAGCAAGGCGTCTTCGAGTTCGTGGTGCTTCTTGTCTGCCGCATGCTCAATCGCATGCATCTTATTGAGCATGTCGTGGATCTGCGCGGGGTCAAAGTTCTCAAAAATCTTGGTGAGCAGCTCTGCGGCCTGGACGGCGAGGTCGGCGCAAGCGACGTAGTTGTCAAAGTAGAACGAATCGGGTTTCTTTGCCATGGGTGGGTCCTTTCGAGGTGAAGACGGGTGGGCGAAGTGTTGCGGTCCGGATGGACGCTCGGTTTGATTAGAGGAACATCATGAACAGCTTGGCCATGACAAAGCTGATGAGTCCGCAGGCAGGGAAGGTGAAGAACCAGGTGAACATCATGTCCTTGACGACGCCGAAGTTGATGGCCGAGAGGCGCTTGACGGCACCGACGCCCATAATGGCGCAGGTCTTGATGTGCGTGGAGGACACGGGGATGCCGGTAAGGGTGGCAAGCAGCAGGTTCGCGGCGCCTGCGAGGTCGGCAGAGAAGCCCTGATACTTCTCGAGCTTAACCATGCTCTGGCCGACGGACTTGATGATGCGCTCGCCGCCCACGCTGGTGCCGATGCCCATGGTTGCCGAGCACAGCAGCATAATCCAGATGGGGATGCTGGCATCGCCGACGCTCGTCTGGCCGCTGGCGAAGGCCACGCCTAAAAAGAGCACGCCGATGAACTTCTGTCCATCCTGCGCGCCGTGCATAAAGCTCATGGCCGCGGCACTCGCGATCTGAGCGTATTTAAAGAAGACGTTGGCACGTCGCCTGTTGGCGGCGGCAAACAGAATCGAGACGAGTTTGCACAGGATCCAGCCCATGACAAAGCCCAGACCGATGGAGAGCGCCAGGCCGTAGATGACCTTCATCCATTCGTGGACGTTGACGCTGCTCGCGCCGCCGAGGGCGATAGCGGCACCGGTCAGGCCGGCGATAAGGCTGTGGCTTTGCGAGGTGGGGATACCAAAACGCGACGCTGTGGCGCCGTAGACGACGATGGAGAACAGCGCCGCGCAGAGGCACGCGAGCGCCATGGTGCTGTTTCCGCCAAAGTCGACGATATGTGAGATGGTGTTGGCGACGCTCGCGTTAAAGTGCGTCATGATGAGCACGCCGAGGAAGTTGAATGCGGCGCTCATGAGAATGGCGGCGCGGGCGGGCATGCAACGCGTAGTGACGCAGGTCGCGATGGCGTTGGGCGCGTCGGTCCATCCATTGACGAAGATGGCGCCCAACGCGAGGATCACGGTGACGGCAAGGACTGGGTTCGACACAATTTGGCCGAGGAAGGTTGAGAACGTTACGTCCATATATGGGCTTTCTCGAAGTTTGCAGACACGTTACAAAAACATGATAAATCGTATCACCTCCTGCGGGTCTCTTTACCGAGTTCTGATGGGAGAAGTGAACTTTTTGGCACTAAAATTGAATATTAGCCCTGTTGACCACGGGTGTTCTTTTTGCTAACACGCCATGCGGACACGTGCGATTACTACGACACTCCAAAACCACAGTCTGTTCGCTTTACAACATGCAAACATGCGTTCGATAATAGGAGGCATGGAATATCGACAGACAGATGGCAAAACTCGGCGCGTGCACAAGCAGTATGTGGACGTCGTGGCTCGCATCCTCGCGGGCGGACAGGTCGTGCCGGTCACCGTCTGCTGGGTCGACGGTCGTTGCTTTACGATTGACGAGATTGTCTCGACCACTGGGTTTGGCCTGACGGTTCACGGTGTTCGTACGGCAACGTATAAGGTTCGTTTTGGCGGGCATGCGACCGAGTTGTATCTGGAGGACCAGGCGTGCGGACGGTCGGACGGCTCGCAGGCCCACGTGATGCGTTGGTGGGTCTGGGCGTTTGATCGTACGCTTGAGGGCGAGCGCCGTAGGTAAGGACGCACGGCGTTCGGGTACAATGACAGAAATCTTGTCAGCTACTGCGCCGTTATTCGTGGCGCTTTTTGAAAGGACGAACCTATGAACGATATCCAGGGCTATCAGAACGGCCCCGTCGAGAGCGGCGCAAGCCGTGCCAAGGAGATGTCGCCGCGCGCGTACAACCTTGTCATGTCTGCCCTGATCTTCTTGGGCTTTTGCGCCATGGGCGCCGGCGCCTACTTTACGAGCACCATGTCGTTTGCGCGCATGATGATGAGCGGCGCCGCCTTGCCGCTGGTCTTTGGCTCGTTTATTTTGACCATCGTCGGCATGGTTATGATGTCGGCCGCCGCCAGCAAGCAGTCCGTGGGCCTGTCCCTTGTGGGCTACGTAATCTTTGCGAGTACCTTTGGCCTGACCGCGTCGTTTGGCCTTGCCAACTATGACCTGCCCACCATCAACACCGCTTTTATCGCCACGGCCGCCATCACCTTTGTCTTTGGCGCGCTTGGCGTGACCTTCCCCAAGTTTTTCCAGCGTGTGTATGGCATCGGTTTTGGTATTCTGCTCGCCACTATTCTGGTTGAGATCGTGCTGATGTTCATGGGCGTTTCGCAGTCCATCACCGACCTGATCGTGATTGTGGTGTTCGCTGGCTTTATTGGCTACGACACCTATGTTGCCACGACGGTGCCGCCTACGCTGCCCAACGCCGTGCTCATGGCCTCTAACCTGTTCGTGGATATTATCAACGTGTTCCTGCGCATTTTGAACATCCTCGGCCGTCGCGATTAAAGCGCGGCATTGCGACGCTTCCTGCCGGACACGGTAAAACGATGCGAAAGGCGGTCCTTCGGGGCCGTCTTTTTTGTACGCGGCGGGGTATCATGGATGGGAAAAGCCGATAGCGGCAGCGACAGGAAAGGTGACCACTTATGGCAGACGTCGACAACAGGAACCGTAACCGCAGGTCCAACCGAGCGGGTCAGCCCAATCCCAAGCGCGAGGCCCGTGCCAAGGCCGCCGAGCGTCACGTGGCAACTGTGTCCGAAGCGTGCGCCAAGGATATCGAGCGTTCGCTTGCCGGCGTGTACGAGTTCGATGGTATGCCTGCCGGTTTTGTCGCGGCGATGAAGGCCAAGGCCCAAGCGGCCGACGCTGTCGAGGAACAGGTTGCCGAGGAGTCTGAGGCCGCCGAGGCCGAGACCGCTGAGGTTGCGTCCGCCGAGACCGAGGTTACGGCCGAGCCTGCACCCGCAGAGGGGGCCACGGAGACCGAGTCCGCGCCTGCCGCCGAGGAGCCCGCTCCGGTCCTGCCCGAGGTCACCGTGCTCGACGCCTCTGCCACGCAGGCCATTCTGGATAACGGCCGAGGCTATGCGCAGTTCTGCGACATGGCCGTGCTCGACTTTGCCTCGTTCACCAACCCAGGCGGCGGCTACATCCAGGGCTATCTGGGTCAGGAGGCCACGCTCTGTGCCGATTCGTACCTGTACAACGTGCTCGATAAACAGCGCAAATGGTACGGCGAGAACCGTCGCCGCAACATCAACTGCGAGCTTTACCGCAACCGTGCGCTGGTGGTGCCTGCGGTGCGCTTCGACCGCAACCACGTGCATGCGTATGCCGACGTGATCGTGGCCGCCGCGCCCAACGCCAAGCGCGCTCGCCAGGAGTATCGCGTGGGTGACGATGCCCTGCTGGACGCCCTGCGCGATCGCATCCGCTTTGTCCTTGCCATCTGCGACGAGCTGGGTCGCGAGAAGCTCGTGCTGGGCGCTTGGGGCTGCGACAACAACGGCTTTGACGCCGAGGCCGCGGCCGAGCTCTTCCGCAAGGAGCTCGCATCGGGCGACTTTAAGGTCAAGCAGGTGTTCTTTGCCGTGCCTTCTACGCGATGGGATGAGGATTTTGCCAAGTTCGAGCACGTGCTGGCAAACTTCCCCGAGCGCAACGAGGAGTCCTATGCCCAGGTTGCCGCACGCGCTGCGGCTGCTCGCGCCGCCGAGCAGGCCCAGGCTGCCGCCGAGGACGATGAGGACGATGACGATTGGCGCAAGTACCTGTAATCGGTACGTGCCGACAGATGGGCCGAGCCGGCGGGAGGGCTGCTCTCGTCGGCTTTTTATTGAGTGGGGAGCTTACGATGAAAAACGTTCTGTGCTTTGGTGACAGCAATACCTATGGCTATGATCCGGCTGGTATGCGCGATGGCACCGCGGTGCGCTATGCGCAGGATGTGCGCTGGTGCGGCGTGGCGCAGCGTGACCTGGGCGAGGGCTGGCATGTGATTGAGGAGGGGCTCAACGGCCGCACGACGGTGCGCGACGATATGTGCCATCTGGACACTAACCTTAACGGTGTTCGCGCGCTTCCGATGCTGCTCGAGGCCCATAAGCCACTGGACGCCATTGTGATCATGCTGGGCACCAACGACTGTAAGACGGTCTTTAACGTGACGGCTTCCGATATCGCTCGTGGCGCCATGGCGCTGATTCGCGCCGTCCGCGCGTTTCCGTGGACCGACGCTGCGCCTTGTCCGCGCATTCTGCTGATGGCTCCTATCAAGATCAAGCCGCAGATCGCCGATGTGTATATGACCGACTTTGACGAGCATTCCGTCGAGGCCTCGGAGCATTTTGGCGAGTACTATGCGCACGTGGCCGAGCAGTTTGGCTGCGACTTTTTGAATGCCGCCGATTTTGCCGAGCCGGGCGATATCGACTATCTGCATATGATGCCCGAAAGCCATGAGAGCTTGGGACATGCCGTGGCAGCCAAGCTCCAGGACATGCTCGGTGAGTAGCGCGATCCCAAACCACCACGAAAGTTTCCTTTGCGGTGGCTTGTTTCGTTTATTTGTCTCGATCTGTAACAGTTGTAAGGCCGAAAACGGGCTAGATGTTACAGATTGAGATTATTTAGGTCGATATCGGTCGTTTGTCTTGATCCGTAACATCTTGAGTCGATTTTGCCGAGTTACTGTTACAGATCGAGATTATCTTCTCAGCGGAATCTGAATGTCTCGATCTGTAACAGGTGGGCCGAAAAATGGGCTCTAATTGTTACAGATCGAGATGTTTGTGGGAACCACCGCAAAGGCGCCTGTCCCCTTTGCGGTGGTTTTGGGACGTGTCTCTATAGTTTTGTCAACCGCGTGCTTCGCGCCATTTCGGCATGAC
>CAVEDI010000251.1:0-9121 GCA_963614405.1 Oscillospiraceae bacterium
ATACGCCCAGCGGATGCTCGTCGGTCGTGATATTGCAGCGAAGCGCCAGGTAGGCCTCGTAGATCTCGCCGCCGGCGTTGCCGCGGGAGTCGACGCGGCGGATGACGGGCGTCACGGTGTTGTGCGCTACGCCGTCGGCTGTGCGCGCGATGACGCCCACCGACTCATCGGTCCACTCGCGCCAAGCGAGGATGATCTTCTCGGCGGCGTCGAGCAGCTGGGCGCGGTCGTGCGAGCGCAGTCGCAGCACCGAAAGCGGCCACTGCAACACGGTACCGCTGACTTGGTCAAAGCCGGGCACGCTAAACTGCGAGACCTCGGTGGCATGCATCATGGGGAACTCGTGCGCGCCGCCCTGGAAGTGGTCGTGCGACAGAATCGAGCCGCCCACGATGGGCAGGTCGGCGTTGGAGCCAATAAAGTAGTGCGGGAACAGGTCGACAAAGTCGAGCAGGCAGGTCAGCCCCTTGCGGTCGACGTGCATCGGGCGATGCTCGGAGCTCATGGCAATGCAGTGCTCGTTAAAATACGCATACGGGCTGTATTGGAAGCCCCAGCGCTCGCCGTCGAGCTCAATGGGGATAACGCGCAGATTCTGGCGGGCGGGGTGAGCGCCGCCGTCGGCTGCGGCGGAGCGTCCGGGGTAGCCCTCGTTCTCGATGCAGAGCTGGCAGGCGGGATACTTCTCGCCCGTGTTCTTGGCTGCACCTGCCGCGGCGATATCGCGCGGGTCCTTCTCGGGTTTGGACAGGTTGATGGTGATTTCAAGATCGCCCCAGTTGGTGGGGGTGCTCCATTTGATGTTGCGCGCGATGGCGGCACGGCGCACGTAGCCGGCGTCGCAGCACAGGCCGTAGAACCAGTCGGTCGCGGCGCGGGGTTCGTTGACGCCCATACGGCCGGTAAACTCGTCAATCACGGCAGACGGACGCGGCATGAGCGCACCCATGATGCGCATGGCGATACGGTCGCGGCCCGACGCCGTGTCCTCGGCGGCGCCGTTGGCAACGGCGGCCTCGGCAAGCGCGGCGAGCGTGCCTTCAAGGTCAAAGTCGGGCAGGGTATCGGGGTGCAAGAGCGAGAGTTTCTCAACCTGGAGCGCCCAGGCCATGTCGAGCGCGGGGCCCGTGGCGCCGATGCACTCCAGAATGGTGTTGTAGGCCCAGATGCGGTCGTCCTGTCCGATCATCGATCGGTGGATAGCGTACTCGATCAGGTTCTGCGCAGCCTCGCGCACGTCAGTCATTACAGCCATGCCGCGTAAGCCCCCTTGTCAGAAATTGCGTAGTGGCGGGCAGAGCCCTCGCCCAGCCAGCCGTTCATCTTGGCGATGAAGGTGTCGACCAGGTCGAGCGGCACGAAGGCCTGGATGGTGCCACCAAAGCCGCCACCGTGGATACGGACGGCGCCTCGGCCGTCGAGGACATGCTCGGCCAGTGCCAAGGCGTACATGGAAGGCTGCTCGGAGCCCAGCTTGGCAACGACATTCTGCAGGTACATGGCAGAGCTGGCGCCGGACTCGCGCGTCAGGACCAGGAACTGGTCGATGTCGCCGGCGTTGAGCGCTGCCCAGCGCTTGTCGACCAGGCCGTTTTCGTACCAGTAGTGAACGGCGCGCAGGCAGGCACGGTCGCCCAGCTTGGCGCGCAGCTCGGGGAGTTTGGCGTCAAAGTCCGCCACGTTTACCTCGCACAGGCGCGCCTTGCCAAACTCGGCGGCGACGTCCTGCATCTCGCGCGGAACGGCGGCGTAGTCGTCGGTAGCTGCCACATGGTCGGCACCGACCTTAACGAGCACGAGCGCATAGCCGTGATCCTCAAAGTTGAGTTTGAGCTTCTGGGTCTTGGGCTGGGCCTGATCCTCAAAGTCCATGTAGGCGAGTCCGCCCAAGCAAACGGCGGCCTGGTCCATCAGACCGCAGGGCTTGCCGTAATAGTTGTTCTCGGTGCGCTGGCTCATCTGGGCGAGCGCGACGGGCTCGATGGCGGGTGCGTCCCAGAGCGTCTCCATGGCGCGACCGTATGCCGCCTCGACAGCAGCGGAGCTCGAAAGACCGCCGCCCGAGGGGACGGAGCAGGTAAAGGCGAAGTCGAAACCCTTGGGCTCAACACCAAGCGCTGCGATCTCGTGGGCCATACCGCGCACGAGGCTTGCGGACGTGCCCTTCTCGGACTCTTGAATATCCAGCGTGTCGAGCGTGATCTCAAACGTGGGATAGCCCTCGTCGGCAACGCGAACCTTGTTGGTGTCGGTCGCCACGGCAATGCCGTCGACAGCGACATCGAGCGAGCCGGCGATAACGTGGCCGCCCTCGTGGTCGGTGTGGTTGCCACTGATCTCGGAACGGCCGGGCGCGTGCACATAGAGCACCTGGCGATCGCCGATGGGGCCAAACTCCTCCTCAAACAGCTTGGTGAGCGTGGCGAGTGTCTTTTCGTCGGGGGTGGTCATGGGGGTCCTTTCTTTGGCGCGCACGGATGAGTTTTGCGTCGTTATGAGTACGTTAACAACTTGAAGCGGCATGAACCAAGTGTTCACGATACCGCACGTTACGGGCTATGTTAACGTACTCATAACACAACGCTTGTCACTTTTTGAGAATCTGGTAATCGGTAGAAATACAGCCGTGAACGGTACTGTCGTATGGACTTATAAAGCAGAAGAGATGCAGGTCGAAAAAGTAGAGTACGTTAACATGCGTCCGACGATAGCGGGCCTCGGCGCGGGATGTATTTCTGCCCGGGCCGGCATACACGCTATTCAGATTTCGCAAGGGTGAAGGTGATCCTGTGGCAAGGCGCCCGTCCAACGATATTAGTTCGCGTCCGGTTTCCATGGCCGACGTTGCCCGCGCTGCCGGTGTTTCGCAGCAGACGGTTTCGCGCGTTGCCAACGGCTTGCCCAACGTTAACGAGCAGACGCGCCAGCGCGTGCAGGCCGCCATGCAAGAGCTCGGCTTTCGTCCGAGTTATGCCGGTCGCTCGCTGCGCGATGGCCGTTACCATTCGGTCGGCCTGTGCGTCAACGATGTCACCAAGTTTGGCAACCTCTCAATGATCGACGGCATCGCCAGCGCTGCTCGCGAGCATAATTGCGCTATCACGCTGGTTGAGATGTCCAAGACCGAGGAGTTTTCGCTTGCCGAGGCCACGCGCCGTATGGCCGCGCTGCCGGTGGACGGCATCATTATCGGCATGAGTCGCATGGCGCCCGATTTTGAGACGTTTGATCCGTTGCCGGGTATCGGCACGGTCATCGTTACCATGTACGCACATCCGCGCGTGACCACGGTCGATTCCGACCATTACGGCTGCTCGCTATTGCTTATGGATCATCTGTTTGAGCTGGGGCACGAGCAGATTCGCTATATTGGCGGCCCGTCGTTCTCGGTCGACGAGCAATTTCGTCGCGCCGGTTGGCAAGATGCACTCGAGCGTAAACACATCGAGTCGGCAGAGCCGCTCGAGGGCGACTGGTCTGCCAACAGCGGCTACGAGGCCGGCAGGTACCTGGCCGAGCACGATCGCACCATGACGGCGATTTACGCGGCAAACGACCAGATGGCAAACGGCGCCATTGCAGCGCTGCGCGATAGCGGGCTGCGCGTGCCCGAGGACGTAAGCGTGGTGGGCGTCGACGATTCGCTCGATGATTTTGTGGCACACAACGAGCTCACGACCGTGCGATTCGACTTGCATCAGCGTGGGCGCGAGGTATTCGAGCATGCGGTTCCCGAGGTGGGTACGGCAGGCAAAACCGTTGCCATTCGTATTCCCGGCCAGCTCATCATTCGACATAGCACAGCAGAGCCGCACGCATAGTTTGTGCAGGTAAACGGCGGTATATTCCGCCTCAAAAACAATCGGTAAGGATGCTGACAGATAGCCGTGGCTATGAAGGCGAGTGTTATGATAGACGGGCTCTTTTGTCTATCTAGGAGGCTTTGCCTGATGGAGATCACCAAGGATATCCGCTACATTGGCGTCGACGATCACGACATCGACCTGTTCGAGGGCCAGTACGACGTGTCCGAGAACGGCATGGCATACAACAGCTATGTTATCTTGGGCGACAAAATCGCTGTCGCCGATTCGGTCGACGCTGGCTTTGTCGACGAATGGCTCGGCAACCTCGAGGCCGTGCTCGATGGCCGTACGCCCGACTACCTGGTCGTTCATCACATGGAGCCCGATCACTCCGCCGGCATCGCTGCCTTTATGGAGCGCTATCCCCAGGCGCAGATTGTGGCCAGCATGGGCGCTTTCCGCATGATGGTCAACTACTTTGGCACCGACTTCCCCGAGCGCAAGATGGTCGTCAAAGATGGCGACGTGCTCGATCTGGGCGGCCACAGCCTGACGTTTGTCGGCGCCCCCAACGTTCACTGGCCCGAGGTGCTGTTCTCTTACGAGGCTACCGACAAGGTGCTCTTTAGCGCCGACGGCTTTGGCAAGTTTGGCGCCAACGACATCGAGGATCCCGAGGGCTGGGCTTGCGAGGCTCGCCGCTACTACTTTGGCATCGTCGGTAAGTTCGGCAAGTTCGTACAGGCCGTCCTCAAGAAGGCCGCCGACCTGGACATCCAGATCATCTGCCCGCTCCACGGCCCCGTGCTGACCGAGAATCTGGGCTATTATCTCGATACCTATAACACCTGGTCGAGCTATCAGCCCGAGGACGAGGGCATCACGATCGCCTATGCGAGCGTGTATGGCCATCTGAAGGCTGCCGTCGAGGAACTCGCATCTGCGCTTGAGGCTCGCGGCCAGAAGGTTTCCGTCTTTGACCTGGCTCGCGACGATATGGCTGAGGCCGTTGAGGATGCGTTCCGCTATGACCGACTGGTACTCGCCTCCATCACCTATCAGGGCGAGATCTTCCCGTTCATGAGCACCTTTATCCACACGCTTGCCGAGCACGCCTATCAGAACCGTACGGTGGCGCTCGTTGAGGCCGGCTCTTGGGCGCCCGCTGCTGCCAAGGTTATGACCAAGGAGCTCGAGGGCATGAAGGACATCACCCTGACGCAGAACAAGGTGACTGTCCTGGGTTCGCTCAACGACGCCTCGCGCGCTCAGATCGAGGCCCTCGCCGACGAGCTGTCCAAGTAGCGACACGTTCACTTTTGACGCTCAGCCATCACAACCACCACAAAGGGGACAGGCACCTTTGTGGTGGTTTTTGTTTAAGCGCCGGCGATGACGAGATTTGGGCGGGCGTCGTCGGCGGTCTCGGCGATTGAGGTGGCGACGGCGCCATCGGGATCACGGTCCATCACGATGGTGTCGACATCGGTCAGCTTGGCAAAGCGGTACATGCCGCGTCCGTTAACCTTGCTGGCGTCCATGAGGGCGACGCTTTGATGGGCCGCGGCGATCATAGCCGTTTTAGTCTCGGCCATCTGCGGAAAGTCGGTCGTAAAGCCGCAGCCGGGAACAAAAGCTCCAGGGCACATGACGGCAAGGTCGGCGTGGACCATTTGGAGCGCCTGCATGGTAAGTGGGCCGTACAGATAGCGATGACCTTTGCGCAGCGCCCCGCCCAGCATGACGACATCGACCGAGGGCATGCTCTCGTCGATGTAATCGGCAATGGTAATGTCGGCCGTGATGACGGTGATGCCATCGTGCTGGTCGAGGAGCCGGACAAACTCAAGCGCCGTGGTGCCCGAATCGACGAGCAGGGTGTCACCGTCACTGACGAGTTCAATGGCGCTTTGCGCGATGGCTTGTTTGGCGGCGACGTTGACATTGATGCGGCGATCCTGCGTGGAGACGGTTAGACGTTTGTGGAGCGATACGGCACCACCATGTGTGCGGCGCAGCTTACCAGACTCTGCGAGTGCGTCCAGGTCGGCGCGAGCGGTGACAGAGGACACGCCAAAGGTCTGGGCAATTTCTGCCACCTGCACCGAGGCGTTATGCTCGAGCATCTCCATGATGGCGGCACGACGCTCATCGGCGAAGGCTCGGGTTGTCGCATGGGCCATAGCTGCTCCATTCTCACGTTAATTTGCAGGAATTGTGTTGAATCTATTTTCGTTCATTTTCTTTTTGAGTAAGAAAACGCCTTTCGATTACTTATCTTTTCTATAAAAGAAAGACGCTGAACGCCCAAAATTCAATATCGAACACGCCCACTCGGCTCCAATTCCTTCCTTTTACTTTTCAAAAACGACTGTATTGACCTGCATGGGCTCAATATCTCGCACGTGCAAAGCCATCGATTTTCATACAATGGGCGCAGCAAAACGCAAGGTAAAACGCCTTGTGAACAACTACGCCCGATGTCCAGATGCGGGCGAGGGAGAGGAGCAAACGCTCATGGCACTTGTTACCACCGAAAAGATGCTCAAGGACGCTCAGGCCGGCCACTACGCCGTCGGCGCGTTCAACGTCGAGAACCTCGAGTTTGTTATGGCCGTTCTGGCCGCTGCCGAGGAGACCAAGTCCCCCGTCATCATGCAGACCACCCCGGGCACCATTAAGACCGCTGGCCTGGACTACTTCTACGGCATGGTCAAGGCTGCCGCCGAGCGCGCTTCCGTGCCCGTCGCTCTGCACCTCGATCACGGCGATGGTTATGACCGCTGCATGCAGGCTTTCCGCACCGGCTACACCTCTGTCATGATCGACGGCTCGCACGAGTCTTTCGAGGACAACATTGCCCTGACCAAGTCCGTCGCCGATGCTGGCCGCGCCATGGGCGTGCCCGTCGAGGCTGAGCTCGGTAAGGTTGGCGGCAAGGAGGACGACGGTCCCGCGGTTGAGGGCGAGAGCCCCTACACCGATCCGGCCGAGGCCAAGGAGTTCGTCGAGCGTACCGGCTGCACCTCCCTCGCTATTGGCGTTGGCACCAGCCACGGTGTGTACACGAGCGATCCGCACATCGAGCAGTCCGTGGTCAAGGCCATTCGCGACGCCGTCGACGTGCCGCTGGTTCTGCACGGCACCTCCGGTGTGCCCGATGAGCAGGTTGCCGAGGCTGTGAAGAACGGCATCTGCAAGGTTAACTACGCCACCGAGCTGCGTCAGGCCTACACCAAGGGCTTCATGGCCTACATGGCCGAGAACCCCGCCTGCTTCGACCCCAAGAAGCCGGCCAAGGAGGGCATGCGTGAGATCACCGAGCTGGTTAAGATCCGCATGACCAACCTCAACTCCGTGGGTAAAGCAGAGTAACAGCAAGGGTACTCCGACTCGCTACATATCCCGGGGAGGGACGAGGGCTTAGTTCCCCAATCGTCCTCGGGCATGCAAAAAGCCTCGTTGCGCACTTCGTGCGGCGAGGCTTTTTGCCCCCTGCGGAAAGATTGGGGAACTAAGCCCTCGTCCCTCCCAGGTTGACCTACTCGAGGTCGTCGCCCTTGTGGCGTTAGGTCTGAAAATAATAAGAAGCCTTCGCGCTGCGGAATGATTTTGGAAACTAAGTACGGGGACCCGCCCAAGCCGTCCTGCTCGATCGCCCTTGTGGCGTTGGGGCGGAAAGGATGGGGCGTTAGGGCTTCTTTGCTGATGGGGGATTAGTATGCCCGGGCTTGGTTGGGGAATGCCTGGTCTAGTGAGGCTTGGAGCTTTTCGAACGATGCTCGCAAGTTGTGGCTCTGGTCGGTTGAGCGTTTGGCTTTTGTGGTGGGGGAGTCGAGGAGGCCGTTTCTCTGTGTCGGGGGGAAGGAGAAAAGGTCTGCATGTGTTAGGGATGGCTGCTGTGCTGCGTCATTGGAAGAATGCATGCTTATGCGGCCTCCTCGATGTCCACCAAAAGGTTGCGCACGGGGTGTGCTGCTAGGTCCCGTGCGTTGGCAGTATTATGCCGCGGCTGCTGCAAAGAAGTGCTAAAGAAAGGCTTAATGAGGTTTGACGTTGCGATGAAACCGCAGGTAAAAGCTATCGAGTAACACTCTTGAAAGGTTTTGGGCTTAAGGGCTTTCTAAGGTTTGTGGCACGGATGTGGCTTGCCTGTGTGGGGCGTGTGGACGGCTCGTTCCTAGCGCTGCGGTGCGGCGGCGCGTACTTGTTCGATGACCTTTTCCATCGTGGCGTCGATGTGGTCTTTTTTGAGCTCGCATTCCCAGATGGTTATGGGCGTCCAGCCCATTTGAGTGAGTGCTGCCACGGCAGCGTGGTCGCGCTCGACGTTGCGACGGAACTTTGCCTCCCAAAACTCAACGTTGCGCTTGGGCTGGCTCGGGTTGCACTTAGGGCAGCGATGCCAAAAGCAACCGTTGACGAAGATGGCGATCTTGCGGCCGGGGAAGGCGATGTCGGGCTTGCCGGGAACCTTCCATTCCAAGCGATAACCCGTAAGGCCCGCTGCGCGCAGGCGCTGTCGTACGAGCAGCTCGGGCTTGGTGTTGGCGCGCTTGTTACCCTTCATGGACTTTTTGATGGCGGCGCGACGGCGGACCAGTTCGCGCTCGTCAGCGGAGAGGTCCGAGGTATCGATGCCGTCGAGCAGACCTGGTTTGGGGCGCTTTTTGCTACGGCGCTTAGGTGTGCGCTTGGGCTTGGTGGCGGGCTCGTCGGTCGCGGTGGCCTCGGCGTCGTTGGCAGCGCCGTTGGCCTCAAGCCGATCTTCCTTCAACTCAATCAGAGCATCAATGAGCCCCTTGTCGGCGGGCATCCACTCAACGGTGGCAAGCGAGGTGCGCGGAATCCAGCGGATATCGAGCTGGCGGTCGTGCTTCTGGGGCTCGCCGGACTCTTTGGCCATCGAGCAGTAGTAGCACTCCATGGAGAGATGGAAATCGGGGTAGTCGTACTCAACGGTATAGAAATCGCGCAGGTTGGTGACTTTTACCTGCAGTTCTTCCATGAGCTCGCGGCGTACGGCGTCCTCGGGTGTCTCGCCGCGCATGAGCTTGCCGCCGGGGAACTCCCAAAGTCCCTGCATGTCGCCATAGCCGCGCTGCACGGCAAGCAGCTCGTCAGATCCTTCCTTGCGAATGATCCCAGCGGCAACATGAACAGTCTTCAACAGGAGTCCTCCCTCAACATCAACAAGTGGCAGGGTAGTCTTTTTGGGACGGGGCTTTTTTAGCTGCCCTATGTCAAATGCGGCCTCATGCTTCGAAGGCTTCGGATGGGGTAGCTAAAAAAGCCCCGTCCCAAAAAGACTACCC
>CAVEDI010000252.1:0-2598 GCA_963614405.1 Oscillospiraceae bacterium
CGAGTTCCGCACGAGCCGGAGAGCACTTAATGTGCTCTCCGTGCGAGCAGGACTGCCCGAGCAGGCGATGTTGCCCCATACGCCCGCCCAGGTCCGCCGGGATCACGACAGCTTGACGATCGGAGCAAAGCCCTTCATAAGCTTTTTGGTCTGGCCGGTCTTTTCGAATTGAACCTCGATCATGTCTCCGGCGACCGAGATCACGGTACCCGTGCCAAAAGTCTTGTGGCTCACGGTATCGCCCGCGGCAAAGTCCTGCGATGCGCTGGCACGATCGACCTTGCGCTCCACCGTCGGGGACACCTTGGAAGACGGCTTTTTGGCTCGCGACGCGCCCGAACCAAAAGTCGAGGCAACACGGCCGGCGTCAGGCGAAACCCCACGATGGCGCTCGGTCCCGTAACTGCTGCCGCCAAAGAAATCGTCAAAGCTCGATCCGCCGCGCGAACCGGAACCGCCGGTCGAGCGCGTATGCGAGCCAAACACCTTGCCGCCGTACATATCCGAGCCCATGCCCGAGCCAAAGGTGCCGTGACGGTCGCCGCGCTTCTCCCAGCCCGTGCCCTCAAAACCGGCAGAACCGATGCCGCTAAACTCGATATCCTCAAACGGAATCTCGTTGAGGAAGCGCGAGCGCGGGTTGGCAGAGGTCGAGCCGTAGGTGCGACGCGTGGCCGCATAGGTCAGGAACAGGCGCTTGCGAGCACGCGTGATGGCGACGTAGGCCAAGCGACGCTCCTCCTCGAGCTTGCCCGGATCGTCACTACCGCCAAAGTCGTGCACGTGCGGGAAGATACCCTCCTCCATGCCGGCCACGAACACCGCCGGGAACTCCAGGCCCTTGGCGGAGTGGATGGTCATCATGGTAATGGCATGCGTCTCGCCGGCCAGGGAATCCAAGTCGGAGCGCAGGGCCAGCCACTCCATGAGCGCCGGCAGCGCCTTACAGGTGAGCGGACCGTAGGTGCGCTCGATCTCGTCGGCATGCACGGCACCCGCCGGCATCTCCGTCGGCGCGGCATACGCGTTGCCCGCGATGGCGGCGGCCAGGGCATCCTGCGGCGAGAGCGCCGGGGCGGCTAGGCTATCGAGCGGATTGGAACCTGCGGCATCGCGCGCGCCGACGAGCGCCTCAAACGAGGATGCCGGGGCAGATGGCCCCGGTTCGGGCGCGGGCGCGCTCACCACGACGGACTCGGGCTCGGCGCCGGCAGGCACATCGGCAACACCGGCTGCGCGCAGCTCTTCCAAGCTCTCGAGCGTACCTTCGATATCCTCGTGCGTCTCCTCAAATTCGGCGGCGACGCCCAGGAATTCCTGGATGTTCTCGGCGCGGCTCTCGGATTCCATGGTGCCTTCGGCGCGAAAAGCCTGCAGCAGACCCGTCTTATCGACAATCATCTCGACGACGTCCTTGAGCTCGCCGTCCATGCGACGGCCCTCGCGCACCAGCGACACAAAGCTCGACAGGCCGTTACGCACCTTGGCGCTAAACATGCCCGTCTCGGCTGTTGCGATCTCGCAGGCCTGGAAGAACGAGCAACGGTTGTCGCGCGCCAGCTGCTCGATCTTTTGGATCGAGGTGGAGCCGATGCCGCGACGCGGCGTGTTGATGACGCGCTTGACGCTCATCTCGTCGGCCGGGTTCACGATCATCTTGAGGTAGGCCATGACGTCGCGGATCTCGGCGCGATCGAAGAATCGCGTGCCGCCCACGATCTTGTAGGGCACGCCTGCGCGCAGGAACATATCTTCGAGGATACGCGACTGGGCGTTGGTGCGGTAGAACACAGCGATATCGTCGTAACTCGTGCCCTTGGAGTGCAGCTTTTCGATCTCGCCGGCAATCCAGCGGCCCTCGTCGCGCTCATCGCTTGCCTGGAAGGCCTGGATCTTCTCGCCGTCGCCCTCGGCCGTAAACAGGCGCTTCTCCTTGCGCTGCGAGTTGTGACGCACCACGGCGTTGGCGGCGCTCAGGATATGGCCCGTGGAGCGGTAGTTCTGCTCCAGCTTAACGGTCTTGCAGTTTTTAAAGTCCTTCTCAAAGTCCAGGATGTTGGTGATGTCGGCGCCGCGCCAGCTATAAATGGACTGGTCATCGTCGCCTACGACCATGAGGTTTTGGTACTTGGCGGCCAGCAGGTTGGCGATCTCGTACTGGACGTGGTTGGTGTCCTGATACTCGTCGACGCTAATGTAGCGGAAACGCTCTTGGTACTTATCGAGCACCTCGGGGCGGGTGCGCAGCAGCTCAAGCGTGCGCACGAGCAGGTCGTCGAAGTCCATCGCGTTGGCGGCGCGCAGGCGGCGTTCCAGCTCCATATAGACCTGTGCGGCCTTTTTGTCGTTGGGGCTGTCAGCGGATTTGAGCATGTCCTCGGGGCCGATCATGGCGTTTTTGGCCGAGCTGATCTTGCTGCGGATCATGTTGATGGGGAACTGCTTTTGCTCGATACCGAGCGCCTGCATAATATCGCGCACCATGCGCTTGGAATCGTCGTCATCGTAGATGGTGAACTGACCGGTGTAGCCCAGCAGATCAGCGTCCTCGCGCAGCATACGCACGCACATGGCATGGAAGGTGCACACCCACATGCC
>CAVEDI010000253.1:0-6944 GCA_963614405.1 Oscillospiraceae bacterium
CCCGAGCCGTATTTGTTCTGTTTTCAGCATGAATGGGATGCGTTGATGCCTCCGGAGCGGGCGCGGTGGACCATCAAGGGGCTTGCGGAGTTTCATCCCGATTGGGCGTTTTGGGGGGATGACGCAGCACTTTTGTGGGGTCTGGAGTTGCCGAATGATCTGCTCGGGCCGCGTTACTTGGTCAAAACGGGATGTTCGGTGGCATTGAGTATGGGGTGTAGGCTGCTGCGTCCGCAGACGGCGGGTGTGCTTGAGCAAGTCGATGGCGTGCGGGTGACGCCGTTTTGGCGCACGGTGGAGGATTGTCTGCTGCGTGCGCCGTTTTCGTATGGTCTGGCGATCGCCGATTCTGCATTGCGGGCGAAGGGCATGTCGCGCGACGACCTCTGCGAGCGGCTCCAGGTCGATTGCGAGGGCAGGCGAGGGTATCGCAGAGCTCAGGTGATTGCGTCGCATGCGGACGGGCTGTCCGAGAACGGCGGCGAGTCTCGCTTTCGGGCGTTCTTTATTGCATACGGCTTTCCGGTTCCGGAGTTGCAGGTGGAGTTTCGCGATCCGCTCGATTTGAGCCAGGTGTTTCGGGTCGATTATTTCTGGAGGCTCGAGGACGGGACATGTGTCATCGGCGAGCTCGACGGAAAGGGGAAGTATGCCTTGCAGAACGGCGAGGGTCGGGAGTCGGTCGACCCGTTCGTGGCAGAGCGCCAGCGGGAATCTCATCTGACAATGCTCGGGCACAAGGTGCTTCGGTTTACGTTTAACGAACTCAAAGACCCGGGGAAGCTGGTCGAGAAAATGAGGTTGGCGGGTATTTCGCAGCGGGCCGATTTGGCTGAGGAATGGAGATGCCGGTGGTATGGGCGCTGAGGGGTGCAACTGACGCGGATGTGGTTGTTCCTGCCGAGTTTGTCTCGATCTGTAACAGCAAGGGGCCGTTTGACCTCGTAACTGTTACAGATCAAGACAGAAGGCTGGCTGCCGCTAAAAGATCTCAATCTGTAACATCTAGAGGCCGAAAACCTGTCTACTTGTTACAGATCTAGACGTTTGACGACGGGGCTGGAGAATATCTCAATCTGTAACATCTAACGGCCAAAAATCGGTCTAACTGTTACAGATTGAGACAAAGGCTGGACGCGGTGCTGAAAGATCTCGATCTGTAACATTTGGAAGGGTAAAGACGGTCTATCTGTTACAGATCAAGACATTTTGCTGGAACGACCGAAGCATCGCTGCACTGGTCTGTTCATCCCCACGCCCTTCTCTTCCTCCCGTTAACCGATATGTCCGCAGCAACCCTGCCGGGCTGGGCGATAATGGACAAATGTTCAAGTTAATCGTGAGGGAGGGGCTCGATATGGCGACTGCCGATCGTTCCACGTTGTTTATCAATGTGACCGTCCTGGATGGCTCGGAGTATATGGAGCCGCAGCCCGACATGGCCGTGGCCGTCGAGCGCGGCATCATTACCTGGATGGGACCGAGCGCCGTGGCCCAAGCTCCGGCAGGTGCCGAGGTCATCGACCTGGCAGGGGCGTATCTCATGCCAGGCCTCATCAATATGCATGTGCATCTGTGCGGCTCGGGCAAGCCGGTTTCGGCGGGCGATGCGGGCGCGCTGATGAAGAAGCTCGATAATCCCGTGGGGCGCGCCATCGTGCGCCATATTCTTAAGGGCAGCGCCCAACAACAACTGGCAAGTGGCGTGACCACGGTGCGCGGCGCGGGCGATCCGCTGTTTGCCGATCTGGCCGTGCGCGATGCTATCGATGCCGGCAAGTATCAAGGTCCTCGCCTGGTGGCGCCGGGAACGGGCGTCACGGTGCCGGGCGGCCATGGTGCGGGACTGTTCGCCCAGGTGGCAAACAGTCCCGCCGAGGCAGCCGAACAGGTGCGCGACCTGTATGCGCGCGGTGCCGACGTCATTAAGCTGTTCGTAACGGGCGGTGTGTTCGATGCGACCGAGGTGGGCGAGCCGGGCGTGCTGCGTATGCCGGTGGAGGTTGCCGCGGCGGCGTGCAAGGCTGCGCACGATATGGGCCTTCCTGTTATGGCTCATGTCGAGAGTACCGAGGGCGTGAAGGCCGCGCTTGAGGCCGGCGTTGACACAATTGAGCACGGCGCTCCGTTGACGCCCGAGATTCTGGAGCTGTACCGTGGCGCCGCGGGCACGCAGCTCGAGGGGCGTGCACCCAGCGTGACCTGCACCATCAGTCCGGCACTGCCGTTTGTGCTGCTCGACCCGAAAAAGACCCATTCGACTGATACGCAAAAGAAGAACGGCGACATCGTGTGCTCGGGCATCATCGAGAGCGCTCGTGCCGCACTGGAAGCTGGCGTTAAAGTGGGCCTGGGCACGGACTCGAGCTGCCCGTTCGTGACGCAGTATGACATGTGGCGTGAGGTGGCCTATTTTGCCAAGTATGTCGGCGTGGGCAACGCCTTCGCACTGCATACGGCCACACAGGTCAATGCCGAACTGCTGGGGCTGGGCGGCGAGACCGGCACAATCGAGTGCGGCAAGGCCGCCGATATCCTGGTGACGCGCAAGAATCCTCTGGATGATCTGTGCGCCTTGAGTGAGCCGGTACACGTAATGTGCCGCGGCGATCTGGTGCGCAAGCTCAAGGTGAAGCGCATTCCCGAGGTGGACGCCGAGCTCGACGCGATTTTGGCCATGCCTGCCGAAGCGCTTGCCGAGGAGCTGGCCCGCGATGGCGTAGCATAGGTGTGACAAAGGGACAGCTCCGTTGTCGCATGCAAAAAGCCGAGGTCTCAGCGCGAGGCCTCGGCTTTTATTTGTCCCATGGCATGGCGGCTATGAGCGCGTCTCCATCTTGGCGTGGCACTTGGGGCAGGTGACGCGGATCTTGCCCTTGCCCTTGGGGACGGAGAGCATCTGGCCGCAGTTGGGGCACTTGAGGTATGCCGTGGTCTTGCGACCCTTCCACATCTTCTTAGCCGTGCGCTTGGCGCGCTCAAAGTCTTCCTTACTGTTGCCGGCCGCGCGTGAGGTGCTGGCCGCTGCAGCGCCACCGCCCAAGCTGGCGACGAACTTGCCCAAGCCGGGAACATTGGCGGTCGTGGCGACAAAGGCCTCGTTCTCCTTGCGACGTGCATCGATGTTTTTGGACAGGCCGCGCAGCACGCCGATCACGATGACGGCGATGGCGATCCAGCTGAGCCACTGGATGCGGGCTATCGATCCGATCATCGCGATGACAATACCCGCAAAACCCATCACGATGGTGAGTTCATCGGCACCATTGCGACCCTTCATAAAGTCATTCATGCAAATTGCCTTTCGTTCGATATGCTGCACGCCTTTATACCCGATTTAGAGCAAGGGGGACAGGTCAATCTGCACCAATGCGGTGCAAACATACCTGTCCCCGGAACACCAAGACGGTGCAAAGAAGTCTGTCCCCAATGCCCCAATTACTTGGAGAGCTTGTCGACAACGCGTTCGATCTCGGCGAGCTTGGCGGCCTTTAGGTCTTCGTCGCCCGATTCGATTGCCGAAGTCACGCAGCCCTCGATATGCGCCTTGAGCACGTCGGCGTTAATACGCGCGAGGAGTGCCTGCGTGGCCATGAGCTGCGTGGAAATATCGACGCAATAACGGTCCTCATCGACCATCCGCAAGATGCCGTCGATCTGGCCGCGCGCCGTCTTGAGCATGCGGGTCACCGATTTGTGGTCTGCCATCATGGCGGGTCCTCGTTTCTGGTCGATCTTTCGGATGTCCCCGTCAGTTGCGGTGAAATACGGACTGTTTAAAGGCCTAGGGCGGCTCAACAGTCCGTATTTCACCGCAACTTCTGAGGATTGAGTAGGCGGCGCCTGCTACGCGGCGGTCACGGATAGGGCGTGGAACTTCTCGCCCGCGGCCTCGACAGCGGCGGCGAGCTGCTCGGCGGTCACGGTGTCGGCGCACTCCACCTGGACGGTCTGGGTCTCGTGATCGGCATCGGCGTCGGTCACGCCGGCAACGTTGAGCAGTGCCGTCTCGACAGTGGCGTCGCAGTGACCGCACATAAGGCCGGAAGTCTTAATTGTGAAACGCATGGGTGTACTCCTTATCGATTGAGATTATCTGACAGTTTAGTCGTGAATAGCGTCATCTTAAAGGTGCGCTGAGGTGCCCGAGATTGCCCCGAAAGAGGAGCGAAGCGTACTTTGGTACGCGAGCGACGGTTTGAGGGGCAAGGTCGGGTGCTTCAGCGCGCCGTCTTGGGCTTAAAGGTTCGCAGGCGCAGCGCATTGGACACGACGCACACGCTCGACAGGCTCATGGCCGCAGCGCCAAACATCGGCGAGAGTTGCCACCCGGTGAGGGGGAAGAACACGCCCGCGGCGAGCGGAATGCCGATGCCGTTGTAGAACAGCGCCCAGAACAGGTCCTGCTTGATGTTGCGAATTGTGGCGCGCGACAGCTCGATGGCACGGGCGACGTCCATGAGGTCGCTGCGCATGAGAACCACATCTGCCCCTTCTTTGGCGATGTCGGCGCCGGTACCGATGGCAAGGCCCACGTCGGCGCGCGCCAGGGCGGGGGAGTCGTTGATGCCGTCGCCCACCATGGCGACCTTGCTGCTCGCATCCTGCAGCTCGCGCACGTGGCGTTCCTTGTCGGCGGGGAGGACGTCGGCGATGACCTGCTCGCTGCTCAGTCCCACGCGGCGGGAGATCGCTTCGGCTGTCACGCGGTTGTCGCCGGTGAGCATGCGCACGTCGAAGCCAAGCGAGCGCAGTGCGGCGATGGCCCCGGCGCTCGTCTCCTTGACCTCGTCCGCCACGGCGATGGTGCCGACAAGCTCGCTGTTCTTGGCAAAGAACAGTGGCGTCTTGCCCTCGGCCGCGAACTGTTCGGCAAGGCCGGCGGGAACCTTCACGCCCAGCTCGTCCATCAGACGCACGTTGCCGGCGGCGATGACATTCTGCCCCTCGCGTGCCGTAACGCCTCGCCCGGGCACGGCGGCAAAGTCCTCGACCATGCGTGCGACGATTCCGCGCGCCTCGCACTCGGCCATAATCGCCTCGGCCAGCGGGTGCTCGCTTGAGCGCTCCAGCGCAACGGCCAGCTTGAGCAGCGCCTTTTCGCTCATGGCGGGCGATCCGTCGGCACGCGTGGCTACCACGATATCGGTCACGGCAGGCTTGCCGCGAGTGACCGTTCCCGTCTTATCGAGCACCACGGTGCCCACGCTGCGCAGGTTCTCCAACGCCTCGGCGCTCTTGAACAGAATGCCCATCTCGGCGCCCTTGCCGGTGCCGACCATAATGGCGACGGGCGTGGCCAGGCCCAGCGCGCACGGGCAGCTGATTACCAGCACGGCCACGGCGGAGGTGAGCGCTTCGTTGATGCTTCCGGTCAGCACCATCCACGCCACAAAAGTTACGGCAGAGATTACAAACACCACGGGCACGAACACGCCGGCGACCTTGTCGGCCATGCGGGCGATGGGCGCCTTGGTGGCGTTGGCGTCCTCGACGAGCTGGATAATCTTGGCGAGCGACGTGTCGGCGCCCACACGCGTAGCGCGGAAGGTAAACGATCCGGTGCGGTTGACGGTGGCGGCGTTGACGGTGTCGCCGGCGGTCTTCTCCACGGGGATAGACTCGCCGGTCAGCGCACTTTCGTCCACGGCCGAAGCGCCCTCGAGTACGACGCCGTCGACAGGGATGGACTCGCCGGGGCGCACACGCAGCACCTGGCCGGGAAGGATGGCGTCGACGTCCACAGCGGTCTCGGTGCCGTCGTCGGCCACGATGGTCGCGGTCTTGGGCGCCAGGTCGATGAGCGCCTCGATGGCGCCGCCGGTCTTGGACTTGCTGCGCGTCTCGAGGTATTTGCCCACGGTGACCAGCGACAGGATCGTGCCGGCGCTCTCAAAATACAGATTGTCCATGCCCGTCATCATGGCCTCGTGGACCTGGCCCGCGGCCAGCTGGTCGGCCATGATAAACATGGCGTAGAGCGACCAGGCGATGGACGCGGTGGCGCCGACGGCGATGAGGGCGTCCATGGTGGGCGCGCCGTGCGCGAGTGATTTAAACCCGTTGATAAAGTACGCGTCGTTGACGTAGACGATGGGGATGAGCAGGACGAGCTCGGTGAGCGCGAGCGTCATGCTGTGGGTGTGGTCGGTGAAGACGCCGGGCAGTGGCCAACCGAGCATGTGCCCCATGCCTATGTAGAACAGCGGGATGAGGAAGATGATCGAGATGATGAGGCGGGTGCGCATGGCGGAGGTGGCGGCCTCCAGCTTTTTGGTGGGCGACTCCATATGGGCGGCGCCGGACCTGGCTTGCGCACTGCCGTTTGAGCCGGCGGCACCGGTGCCCGCGTCGACGGGTGAGGCCGAGTAGCCCGCGCGATCGACGGCGGTGCAGATGTCATCGGGGGTGACCTGCGCGGGGTCGTAGTCGACCAGCATGGAGCCGGCAAGCAGGTTGACCGCGACGCTTTGGACGCCGTCGAGCTTGCTCACGGCGCGGTCCACATGCGCCTGGCAGGCGGCGCACGTCATGCCGCCCACGTCGAACTTATCTTGAGCCATGGCTTCTCCTTTCTGTAGCTTGGTGTTGGAATTGTTAACCTGCCGATACTATACACCCATACCCCCTGGGGGTGTCTAGTACAGAATAAATGTATGACATCTCGCTACAGATGAGGGTAGTTGGTTGACCGATGGGCCGTCCCAGCCAATCATCTCAATCTGTAACATCTGGATCGGTTTTTGAACCATAGCTGTTACAGATTTAGACAAACATTTCAGCCGAAAACTAACGTCTCGATCTGTAACAACTAGACCCCGTTTTACCGAGTATTTGTTACAGATCAAGACAAACAGTTGGCAGGAAACTCAATGTCTCGTTCTGTAACATCTAGCAGCAAATATGACCTCTAACTGTTACAGATTGAGACAATTGCCGGGGAG
>CAVEDI010000254.1:0-11531 GCA_963614405.1 Oscillospiraceae bacterium
GGCGTCGCCAATCGCATTGATGCCGATTACGTCGTGACGGAGGACAAAAACCTCATTAAACATACCAATGGCGTATGCATAAACGTTGATCAAGCTTTGAGGTTGGTTGAAGGGTCCAACGTCCCTTCGGCGCAGTCCGTCTAACCTGATTTATCTTAATAAAGTGGCGTTTCCCCGCCGTTAGCCGATGATGCGAGGGCGCTCGGCGTTTTCGACTGGTTTATGCACGTAAAGTCTGGGAATATACAAGGCGCATGTCTTACTGTCTAACCAGTTGCGCCAAGGAGGCACCATGGACTACAAGATTACCGGCTACGAGCCCGCCCAGCTGTTCCATTTCTTTGAGGAGGTCAGCGCGATCCCCCGTGGGTCTGGCAACGAGAAGGGCATCAGCGATTTCCTGGTTGCGTTTGCCAAGGAGCGCGGCCTCGATGTGTACCAGGACGAGGTCTACAACGTTATCATTCGCAAGCCCGCATCTGCCGGTGCCGAGAATGCCCCGACCGTGATGCTGCAGGGCCATATCGATATGGTGTGCGACAAGCTGGGTTCCATCGAGCACGACTTTACGACCGATGGTATCGATCTGGTCGTCAAGGACGGCGTCCTCACCGCTAACGGCACCACTCTGGGCGCCGACAACGGTATCGCCGTCGCGCTTATGCTTACCGTGCTCAACGACGATTCGATTGCCCATCCGGCCCTCGAGTGCGTATTCACCACCGACGAGGAGACTGGCCTGGTCGGCGCCGAGACGCTCGACAAGTCCCAGATTAGCGCCCGCACCATGATTAACCTCGACTCCGAGGAAGAGGGCGTTGCCACCGTTAGCTGCGCCGGCGGCGTTGTCGTTACCTACACCTGCCCGATCGCGCGCGAGCACAAGACCGGTAGCACCCTCACGCTCGACATCTCCGGCCTGCTGGGCGGCCACTCCGGCAGCGATATCAATCTGGAGCGCGGCAACGGCAACCTCATCATGGCCCGCATCATCGACCGCCTGATGGTCGCTGGCGAGCCCGCCATCGTCAGCTTTAACGGCGGCACCAAGGACAACGCCATCAACCGTGAGTGCAAGGCTGTTCTGGT
Source organism: Oscillospiraceae bacterium (assembly GCA_963614405.1). GTDB lineage: Bacteria > Actinomycetota > Coriobacteriia > Coriobacteriales > Coriobacteriaceae > Collinsella. The sequence goes on from CAVEDI010000254.1 coordinate 1,090, forward strand.
CTACGCCGACCATGCTGCCGCCGAGGCCGCGGCCCAGATCGCAAAGGGCATCATCGCCGACGTCACTGCCGAGCTCGAGGTCTTCGACCCCGGCTTTACCTGCACCGTCGAGATTGCCGACGACGCCGAGGTCGAGGCCATGGACCAGAAGTCCGCGCTTGCCCTCATCCGCGCCCTGCGTCTTGCCCCTAACGGCGTGATTCGCCGCAACGTCGCCACCGACGGCTCCGTCGAGGTTTCCTCCAACATCGGCGTGGTTGCCACCTCTGACGACCAGGTCAAGATCATGCTGTCCCCGCGCTCCTCGATCACCTCGCTGCAGAACGAGTTCAAGGACCGCCTGCAGACGCTGGCCGATGTCCTGGGATTCGACGCCAAGTTTGAGTTTGAGTATCCCGGCTGGAGCTATGCCGAGCATTCGCCGGTCCGCGACATCTTTGTCGAGAGCTATCGCGAGCTCTTTGGCTCCGAGCTGCGCATCGAGTCCATTCACGCCGGCCTTGAGTGCGGCCTGTTTGCCGAGGCCCTGCACGGCCTGGACGCCATCGCCGTGGGCCCGACGCTCTCCGATGTCCACACCCCGGACGAGAGCATGGAGCTCGCTTCTGCCGAGCGCTTCTACGAGCTGCTCATCGACGTCCTCAAGCGCCTCGCTGCGTAAAGGTTGCGCTAGCAGCAGTCCGAGCCACGTGCTGGTGGATTGCAAATGACATTGCGTGAGGGGGCACCCGAGCTTTTGCGACGGGTGCCCCCTCTCTTCTTTTGGGAAATGGGAGATTACGGACACCTAGCCCATATCCGCCTTGATGAGGTCGAGGGTGCGCTGGCAGTTTTCGCAGACGGGGCCGAGCATATGCTCGCGCAGGTCCGCCATGCCGGGCAGGTCGGCGTATTCGTTCATGACCTCTTCCATGCAAATGGGTACCTCGTAGGCGAGGTCCATCATGGTCGCAAAGCAAAACTTCTCGGATAGCCCGGCATCGGTGAGTGCCGCCTCCAGCGCGGGGTCGCCCATACCGTGGTATCGGCGGATAGCGCCTGGACCGATGCGCCCCACACGATTTTCGCCGCCAACGCTCATGGCAAGGCGCGCTCGGCGGCGCATGCGCTCATATGCCAAACCCGACGCGACATCGTACATTCGAGCCATCATGGCTGCGCCGTCGTTTCCAAGGAGCAGGGAATAGTTTTTCGCGTGCGCATCCGGTGCGCCGATAATGGCGTTGAAGAACAGTATCTGCGTAAACAGATACAGGTTAAGTTGATGGTGGCTCGTATTTACGAGGAGCTCTTGAATGTCGCGTGTGGTCGGGCCGCCGTCTGCCGTGTACTTTTGGGCGGGCATCACCCCAAGTGCCTGACAGAGGTCTTCTTGATGTAGGCGCCTGATCGTTCCGTCTTTGACTTTCACGCGGTCATAGCGCTCAACAATGAGGGCGGGTTCGTCCTCAAACATACGATATTCGACGTTTGCCGTTGCGATACCGGCGCGCTGGGCGCTTTTCATGCAGACAAACTCATTGAGAGCCTCGAGTTTAAATCCGATAACGCCATTTTTGAAAATATGCGTCGTGGGCGAGGACCCCATGCATTCGCACCAGCGGCCGTTTGTGAACGCGAGCGCGAACTTGCCCTGGTTGCCTCCAAGTGACCAACTTTCATCTAGACCCATCCACGATGCATCGCGGTCATCTCTGATCGACTTGAGACGAAGCGCAATTTCGTGGTCGTCTATAGGGCGGTATTCGCCGGAGCGATGCAGGGCGGCGTCGGCATCTTCTTCGGCACAAAACTGCACTCCGCCCGGACAGTCGAGTCCGATATGGCTGAGCAACGCAACGGGATTGTTGGGCCTAACGTTGAATTCGGCGGCAATCGCTTTTCGTTGGTCCTCGCTGTCGGGTAGAAGGCCAAACAAGTACGGATTCATGACCTGTTGGCCGTATGTGCGATTTGATACGGGTATGTTGGTCGATAGGGCTGGCCCGTCATAGTCATGATCGTAGGTAAAGCTGATAAGACCGTTCTCATCTTGCGTGAGCGTTCCCGCAGGTACGCCGCAAATAATGGTCCGAAGTGATGTTCTGGCCATTGGCTATTTCCCTTCGGGCTTGGTTTGGTTAGATGCGTTTGCGGCAATCGAGACTCCGAGATTGGACATGGCGAAATCGGCGAAGACCTCGTCGTAGAGTGCGGATGTAAAGGGGGTATCTGCAAGAGCCGGAATGGCGGTACTACGACGGTTGCGATGATGAGGACGTTGAGTGTGATGGCGCCTGGGGATGCTGCGAGGCAGCGGATTGGCATGCGGGGCGTCGACTGGTCGCTCGTTTTTCGCTTCGCCGATATCCCCTTGAGCGGCGAGTGCCAGTCCAAGAGCATTGAAAATCGTCAGCAACTTGTCGAGTCGAATGCCGGTGGCGTCTCCTAGCTCGAGCGATGCGAGCAGGCGCTCCGAAACACTGGCCGTTTTGGCGAGGGCGGCACGGGTGAGACCCTGAGCCTCGCGTGCCTGGCGCACGTAGATGCCAGCTTGGCGCGGTGTGGTGATGGGAAGGGTATTCACGGCGATCTCCTAACGTGCAGACTTTTGCATATCAGTATGACATGCAAAAGTCTGCACGAATAGGCATTATGCAAAACTCTGCATGAGACCCCTACATTGACGTTGGCTTATGAGAGACGTTTTTTATATCGCGAGAATCCCCAGATGCTCAAGCAAGATCTTAAGCCCGATGAGGATGAGCACGACGCCGCCTACGATGGTGGCGGGTTTTTCGTAGCGCGCGCCAAAGGTGTGGCCGATCGCTACGCCGGCGACGGAGAAGATAAACGTTGTGATGCCAATGAGCGATACGGCGGGAACGATGTCGACGGAAAGCGCGGCGAACGAGATGCCCACGGCCAGGGCGTCAATCGAGGTGGCGATGGCGAGGATCAGGTACTCGCCCAGGTCAATCTTTTCGGCATCCTTGCCGTCGCCTTCATCCTCGTCTTCGGTAAAGGCCTCCCACAACATTTTGCCGCCGATAAAGGCGAGCAGGATAAAGGCGATCCAATGGTCGATGGGTCCGATGATGCCCATGAATTGACTGCCGAGCGCCCATCCGATTACGGGCATGCCGGCCTGAAAGCCGCCAAAGAACAGGCCGAGCACCACGGCAACTTTAAGGTTGATCTTCTTCATGCCAAGGCCCTTGCAGATGGAAACGGCAAAGGCGTCCATCGAAAGGCCAACGGCGAGCAACACGAGCTCTGCGAGTCCCATAGCCTGGCTCCCTCTCTGCGGGCGGGCCCGCGTGTACCTTTTGGGGGAGTAACAAAAAGACCCGTGGCGTACGCGTTGCGCGCACAGCCACGAGTCTCGTTCATTAAGGCAAGCCAGGCCGCATCGGCCAGTGTGTTGACTTGCCGCGCCACCGGAGGCGAACCCGATCACGCGACTACTCCCTCATTTATGCGAATCCCGATGCTACCACATGAACAGCTGATTTGGGTTGGGCTCTCAGCTGTGTTCGCTCATTCTGTAAGCATCGGATTTCGCAAGCGCCGCAGGGACAAACCGTGAGAAACTATTTAGCGTTTATGGAGCGTACACGATGGGAGCGATGCCTTGGATAAGAACGAGCTGCAAAAGCGTATGGAACAGGCTATTCGCCTGACTGCCCCCGGCCAGCCGATCCGCACCGCCCTCGACATGATCATTGCCGGTCACCTGGGCGCCCTTATCTGCGTCGGCGACACCGAAAACGTGCTCGCCGCCGGTAACGACGGCTTCCCGCTCAACATTTCGTTTACCTCGAACCGCTTGTTCGAGCTTTCCAAGATGGACGGCGCCATCGTTATCGATGGCGACCTCACCCAGATCCTGCGCGCCAACTTCCACCTCAATCCCGATCCCTCGCTCGCCACGAGTGAGACGGGCATGCGTCACCGTACTGCCGCTCGCATGTCGGTGCTCACTGATGCCATCGTGATCTCGGTTTCGGCTCGTCGCGCCGTCGTCAACGTGTACGTTCACGGCAAGAGCTACGAGATCCAGCCCGTCACCACCATCATGAGCTCGGTCAACCAGCTCGTCGCCACGCTCCAGACTACCCGTCAGTCGCTCGATCGCTCCCTGCTGCGCCTGACGGCCCTCGAGCTCGACGACTACGTCACGCTCGCCGACATCACCGGCATCTTCTCGAGCTTCGAGATCATGCAGCAGGCAAAGACCGAGCTTAAGGATTGCATTGTCAAGCTGGGTAACCAGGGCAAGCTCGTGCAGATGCAGCTCGAGCAGCTCGCGGGCTCCAGCATGGATACCGAATACGACTTGATGATCCGCGACTACGCAAGCGATTCCTCCGAGGCAAACGCCGAGAAGATCCGCGCCGAGCTGAGCCGCATGACGCCTAAGGACCTGTCCGACCCGCAGCACGTGGCGGCAGTTCTGGGCTATGACGACCTGGACGAGGACTCCGTCATGACGCCGCTGGGCCTGCGCACGCTTTCGCGCGTGTCCGTCGTGCGCGACGGCGTGGCCGAGAAGATCGTCGACGAGTATGGCTCGCTGCAGGAGCTCATGGACGACATCAGCGAGGATCCGGAGCGCTTGGGCGACTTTGGCGTTAACAACCCTGCCATTCTTGCGGACTCCCTGTACCGCATGAAGGGCACTAAACAGGGGAACGCATAATGGCGCCCGTATGCGCCGTGGTCGTTGCCGGTGGCAGCGGCCAGCGCTTTGGTAACCCCGGTGGCAAGCAGCTCGTTAACGTGGCGGGCCGTCCGCTCATGAGCTGGTCCATCCGTGCGTTCGATCGTAGCGACAAGGTCGGCCACATCGTCGTGGTTTGCCCTGCCGAGCGCCGTGCCGAGATGCGCCGCCTTGCCATCGACCCGTTTGACTATGACACGCCCATCAGCTTTGCCGATGCCGGCGATACCCGCCAGGATTCCACCCGTGCCGGCGTGCATGCGGTTCCGGCGGGCTTTGAATACGTTGCCATTCACGATGGTGCTCGTCCGCTCATTACGACCGAGGCCATCGACCACGCGATCGACGTGCTTGTGGGCGACCGCGCCCTCGACGGTGTCGTGTGCGGTCAGCCCGCGATCGACACGCTCAAGATCGTCGATGGCGACAACATCGTCGAGACGCCGCCGCGCGAGCTGTACTGGGCCGCGCAGACGCCGCAGATCTTTAGCGTCGATGCTATGAAGCGCGCCCATGCCGCGGCGATTGCCGAGGGCTTTATCGGTACTGACGATTCATCGCTGGTCGAGCGCATGGGCGGGCGCGTCCGCTGTGTCCAGAGCCCGCGCGATAACCTTAAGGTGACGGTGCCCGAGGACCTGCGTCCCGTAACCGCGATTCTGCTTGGCCGCATGGCCGAGGGAGAGGACCTTCCCCATGTTCAGTAACCTGCGCATTGGCCATGGCTACGACGTCCACCGTCTGGTGGAGGGGCGTCGATGTATCATCGGCGGTGTCGACATTCCCTACGAGCGCGGCCTGCTGGGCCACTCGGATGCCGATGTGCTCGCGCACGCCTTGGCCGACGCTATTCTGGGCGCCTGCCGCGGGGGAGACATCGGCAAGCTATTCCCCGATACCGACCCCGCCTATGAGGGTGCCGATTCGATGGTGCTGCTCGCTCGCGTGATGGACTATGCGCGCGAGCTGGGCTTCGAGTTTGTCGATGCCGATTGCACCATTGTCTGCCAGCAACCCAAGATCACCCCGCACCGCGATGCCATGCGCGCCAACCTTGCCCATGCCCTGGGCGTTGACGTCGAAAACGTGGGCGTCGCCGCCACTACGACCGAAAAGCTCGGTTGGGAAGGCCAGGGCGAGGGAATCGGCGCCTGGGCCGTCTGCCTGCTACAGAAAACCGTTAAGGAGTAACGAATGCGTATCTACAACAGCGCTACCCATAAAAAGGAAGAGTTCCAGCCCATCGAGTCCGGCAAGGTCCGCATGTACGTGTGCGGCCCCACGGTCTACGACAACATCCACATCGGCAACGCCCGCACGTTCATCAGCTTTGACGTGATTCGCCGCTGGCTCATCGCGAGCGGCTACGAGGTCACGTTCGCCCAGAACCTCACCGATGTCGACGACAAGATCATCAAGCGCGCCAACGAGCAGGGCCGTACGGCCGCCGAGGTCGCGACGGAGTTCTCCGACAAGTTCATCGGCGTCATGCGCGCCGCCAACGTGCTCGATCCCGATGTGCGCCCCCGCGCCACCAAGGAGATCGGCCCCATGATCGCCATGATCAAGACGCTTATCGAGCAGGGCCACGCTTACGCAGCCGATAACGGCGATGTGTACTTTGCCGTGCGCAGCGATCCCAACTATGGTCAGGTCTCGGGCCGCAACATCGACGACCTTATGGTTGGCGCACGCATTGAGGAGAACGAGGACAAGAACGACCCGCTCGACTTTGCCCTGTGGAAGGCCGCCAAGCCCGGCGAGCCCAGCTGGCCGAGCCCCTGGGGCGAGGGCCGTCCCGGTTGGCACACCGAGTGCGCCGCCATGGTGCATCGCTACCTGGGCACTCCGATCGACATCCACGGCGGCGGCTCCGACCTTGCCTTCCCGCATCACGAGAACGAGTGCGCTCAGGCCACCTGCGCCTGGCACCAGGGCTTCTCCAACACCTGGATGCACACGGGCATGCTGCTGGTAGACGGCGAGAAGATGTCCAAGTCGCTCGGCAACTTCTTTACGCTGGCCGAGGTCCTCGAGCAGCACTCCGCTGCCGCCCTGCGCCTGCTGATGCTGCAGACGAGCTATCGCTCGCCGCTCGACTTTTCTTGGGAGCGCCTGGAGGGTGCCGAGAACTCGCTCACGCGTATCGCCGGTACGGTCGAGAACCTGCGCTGGGCCGCGAACCATGCGACGGCCGATGCCGATGAGGCAGCATCCGAGGCGTTTGCCGCCAAGGCCGCCGAGACCCGTGCCACCTTTAAGGAGTGCATGGACGACGACTTTAACACCGCCGGTGCCATGGGTGCTGTCTTTGGCTTTGTGACCGAGTGCAACCAGTACCTGGAGCAGGCGGGCGATGCTGCCGACAAGGCCGCAGTCCTGGCTGCCGCCGATACGCTGGCCGAGCTGCTCGATACGTTTGGCGTTGAGCTTCCCGAGCCCAAGGTCGAGTTGCCGCTGGGCCTGCTGGGCGTTGCCGCCGGTTTGGTTGCCTACACGGGCGACGACGTGGACGAGGCCGCTGCCAAGATTCTCGAGGCCCGTGCCGAGGCCCGTGCCGCCAAGAACTGGGATCTGGCCGACGCCATCCGCGACCAGCTCAAGGACCTCGGGCTGACGATCGAGGATACCGCCGCCGGCACCCGTATCAAATCTCTCTAATCCCCGCGGGTTTCCCAAGCACCCGACCTTGCCGTTCAAACCGTCGCTCGCGTACTCAAGTACGCGTCGCTCCTCTTTCACGGCAATCTCGGGCACTTGGAAAACCCGTACCGACCGCTTGAGCTATTCGTCTTAAGCGGTCGCTTCTTTTGTTCTGTTTGAAAATTTTTTAAAGGAGGCCGCTTTATGGCCGACAATCGCAAGCGTGCGTCTCGTGGCGGCAAGCAGGCTGCTTCTGGCTCGCGTCCGGGTCGCCGCAACGACCGCGCTGCCGCTCCCAAGGGCCAGCGCGAGCGCTCCCAAGCCCAGGCTGCACGTCCGCAGCGAGATCGCAACCGCGACAACGTTCAGGCTCCCAAGGGCGAGTTTATCGAAGGTCGTCGTGCTGCCGCCGAGGCGCTACGCACTGGTTTTCCCATCAAGTGCGCGCTCATTGCCGAGGGCGGGGAGCGCGATGCCGCCTTGTCGCGCCTGGTCGACGACCTCAACGCCGCGGGTGTCCGCATTAAGTATGTGCCGCGCGCGCAGCTCGACGCGCTGTCGAGCCATGGCGCCCACCAGGGCATCGCGCTCGAGGTTGGCAACTTCCCCTATGCCGATGTCGCCGATATTCTCGACCGCGCAGGCGAGGGCCCGGCACTTGTCGTGGTGCTCGACCACGTGACTGACGACGGCAACTTTGGCGCCATCGTGCGCTCCGCCGAGGTTGTGGGCGCGGCCGGCGTCATCATCGCCAACAAGCGTGCCGCCGGCGTGACCGTGGGCAGCTACAAGACTTCAGCCGGCGCCGTCATGCATCTGCCTATCGCGCAGGTGCCCAACATCGCCCGTGCGCTCGATGACCTCAAGGCCGCTGGCTTTTGGGTGGGCGGTGCCTCTGAGCACGCCGAAGGCAGTTGCTGGGATGCTCCCTTCGAGGGTCGCGTGGCGCTCGTCATGGGCTCCGAGGGCGACGGCATCTCGCGTCTAGTGCTCGAGAAATGCGACTTTTTGACCAAGCTTCCCCAGCGCGGCATGACCGAGAGCCTCAATGTTGCCCAGGCGACTACGGCCCTCTGCTTTGAGTGGCTGCGCCGCAACGCCGGCGAGCTCATGGGGGAGGAGTAGCGCATGTCCAAGAAGAACCGTGCCAAGTCCAAGGCCAAGCGCTTTGGCGAGGGCTCGGCCAAGCCGATTGTTTCGGCCGCGACCTACGGCGTGGGCGGCAATGCGTTTGCGCAGGCTATCGCCGACCCGGTCTCGACGGTGCACTCCAACAAGCCCGAGCTGCTGGTGGTCGACGGCTACAACGTGATCCACTGCACGCCACGCTACGAAAAGCTCGTCTACGACCATTCCGACGATCCGTATTCCAGCGACGTTCACGATATGGCGCGCACCGCCCTCATCAACGACGTTGCCGCGTTTGCCCAAGGCCGCTACGAGGCTGTGATCGTCTTTGACGGCGCGGGAAACATCTCCAGCGAGCGCCCCAACCTGCCTGCTCGCGGCGTGCGCATCGAGTTCTCGCCGACGGGCGTATCGGCCGATACCGTGGTGCAGAAGCTCTGCATCGAGGCACGCGAGGAAGGCCGCGCGTGCTCCGTGGTGTCGAGTGACGGCACGATCCAGGCCGTCGTCATGGGCAAGGGCGTTACACGCATCTCGAGCCGTATGCTGGTGGACGAGATCAAACAGATCGATAACGACGTGCATGAGGCCGAGGAAGCACCCCAGATCAAGATGACCCTGGGCAGCCGCCTGAGCCCCGAGGCCCTGGCAAAGCTTAAGGCCCTGCGCGGGCGGTAAGGGAGTTGGCGGGGCAATGCTGCCTCGCTAACTCCATTCAGCGATGTCGATCATTCTTTCGAGGCGCCACATTAGCGCCTCTTTTAGATAAGGCAGCCTTGCCGTGAGCGCGTCGTTTCTGGAAAGAATCTCGATTGCCTCGTCAACGAAGCCTTCGAGTTTGTCCCCGTCAAACCAGCCCATGTCCTCGACGAGCAACATTTGTTTGGCGGGACTTGAATGAAATTGTGCGCTGGTAAAACTGTGCTCTCCCGCCCTAAGCTCCTCTAGCGATATGTTGCACCAGAGTGATGAGCCCGAATCGAAGATGGGGGCAGGTCTGCAGGCTTGCGTGTTTACGTTTCGCACGAGGCCGAAGTTGCGCCAATGACGATCGTAGTTGGCAATGATGTCGTCGCATACGATCATGCGGTCAAGGGCATCCTTGACGCCTGTCACCCCGAGCTCCTCGCAGTTTGCTACATATCGCTCGTAGTCGGTTAGCCGTTCATCTGCGTTCGCGTGCTGGTTTACATAGAACGCAGGGACATACTCTTCTTCATCAGTTAAGAAGACATCGCATATGCTCAGGGCGGAAGTGCCCGTGCCCTCGAGCGAGTAAGGCACATAATCGCAGGCGTTTAGGATGCGACGGTGAAGTGCGGTCGCCACCAGCTCGTTATAAGGTTCCTGGTTCAGGTGCGCTCCTGCCTTATGCAGAATTCGACGTTCGCCCTCGCACGTCCAGTACTTTTGAAGATTGCCGTCCGAGGTGTTATCGGGCTTTGCGGCAGCCGCTTTTCCCTCTGGGGCAAAGGGTGCAATGGACAGTGAGACGTCATCAAAGGCGTTATTGAAGAAGTTAATATCTTCCCACGCGAGGCCGGAACCCTGGGGTCTAATCCAATACTGGTCGGATAGGGAGAGGCCGAGATTTCGCTGGACGAGTTCATCGGGAACATCGACTGCGGCTTCTGCAAGCAGGGAGGCTAGCCCAATGCGCGCGAGCGGGATACCGCGTCCTCGCCACCAAGTGCGGAAGGAGTCGAGCGATATGGGGCTATTAGGGCCAAATACTCCAATAGGGGCATGGACGTAATCGATGTTGGCGCCGATGTGGGTAAAGTCTTTTCGCGATGTGCTGTAGACCAGCTGAGCGACTTCGTACGTGCGGTTCATGAGGGTGAACGCGATCTCGCTCTTACCGTGGCCGCGGCGGGGACGTCCCCCCGTTTTGGTCACAGAGCGGAGTCGCGTGTCGACGCTGTCTTTGTCGATGAGCCATACACCAGAAGCCTTGCGGGCGGTCAGC
>CAVEDI010000255.1:0-6770 GCA_963614405.1 Oscillospiraceae bacterium
GCACGCCGTTATGTAATGCGCGTGTCATATATGCAGGCTCAGCAGCGCCTTATACCGGGCATAGCAGTCACGTAGGATTCGGCAGCAGCCACCGCTGACCCATACCCCAGCGCAGGACCTAGCCGCGGACCTCGCCGTTTACGCCCTTGCACACCTTGGTGACGATCTTCTGGTGCGCCTTTTCGACCTCTTCGCTGGTGAGCGTGTGGTCGTCGGAGCGATACGTAAGCGCAAAGGCCATGGATTTCTTGCCCTTGCCGATGCGGACCGGATCGCGGTAGACATCGAACAGACGCACGCCCTCGAGCAGCTTGCCGCCGGCACTCGTAATACGACGCTCAAGATCCTCGCAGGTCACAGTGTTGTCGACCACGATAGCAAGGTCGTGCTCAACGGCCGGGTATTGCGAGAACTCACGGTAGTTCTCCTGGTTGCGGGCACCCTTGATCAGCTTGTCCAGGTCGAGCTCAAAGGCAACGACGACCTCATCGATGCCCATAGCCTCGCGCGCCTTGGGGTGAATCTCGCCGACCCAGCCCAGCACGGTGCCGCCGGACAGAACCTCGGCCGCACGACCCGGCTGCAGGAAGGCATAGCCCTCGCCCTCGACGGGACGGAAGCGAACCTTCTCGATGCGCAGCTGGGCGAGCAGCTCCTCAACGATGCCCTTGCCAAAGAAGAAACGCAGCTTGCGGTACTTCATGTTCCAGGACCGCTCGCTCCACTGGCCCGAGAGTACGCCCGCCACGGACTTGGTCTCCTTGGGCAGGCTGGCGTTCTCGCGGCCGTGGAACAGGCTGCCGACCTCGTACAGGTGCACGTTGGGCGTGCCGTGGGCCTCGTTGTAGGCCACGGACTGCAGCAGACCCGGCAGCAGCGAGCGGCGCATCTCGGTCTGCTCGGCCACCAGCGGGTTCATGAGAACCACGGGGCAACCGCGGCCCTCGGTGGACATGCCAATCTTCTCCAGGTCGCCCGGGGCGGCAAAGCCAAAGGTCGTGGTCTCGTTGAGGCCACAGGCGCGCAGGATCTCGCCGACCTTGCGGGTAAGCTTCTGCTCGCGCGTCAGACCGCCGATGTGGTTCTTGGCAGCCGGAATGGTCGCCGTCACACGGCCCATGCCCCATAGGCGCAGGACCTCCTCGATCAGGTCAATCTCGCGCGGCAGGTCGGGACGGAAGCTCGGCGGGGTGACCATAAAGTCCTCGCCGTCGCGCTCGACGGTGCAGCCCAGGCGAGTGAGCGAACGCTCGATAAACTCGGGCTCGATGTCGGCACCGCAAATGGCGTGCACGCGGGCCAGGCGCAGCTTGATGCTGTCGATGGTCTTGGGCGCGGGGAAAACGTCGACATAGCCGGGAGCAACCTCGCCGCCGGCGATCTGTTCGATCAGAGCGCAGGTGACGTTAGCGACATCCACGCAGCCGGTCTCGTCGACCTGGCGCTCAAAGCGAATGGAGGCGTCGGAGATCAGCGACAGGTCGCGGCTGGTGTGCGAGGTGCGACCGGCGTTGAAGCAGGCGCTCTCGACCATCACGTCGACGGTGTCGTCCTCGATCTCGGAATCCATGCCGCCCATAACGCCGGCCAACGCCACGGGGCGCTCGCCGTCGGTGATGAGGCCCATGCCGGCGTCGAGCACACGCTCCTCGCCATCGAGCGTCGTGAACTTCTCGTCCTGCTGGGCGGCGCGAACCACCACGCGGCGCCTGCCATCGCGCTCGGCAAAGGTGTCGAGGTCAAAGGCGTGCAGCGGCTGGCCGGTGAGCATCATCACGTAGTTGGTGATATCGACGATGTTGTTGTGCGGGCGCACGCCCAGGGCGTTGAGGCGCTTGACCATCCAGTCGGGCGAGGGGCCGACCTTCACGTTGCGCACGATGCGGGCGACGTAGCGGTCGCACAGGCCCTCGTCGGCAATCTCGACCGAAAGCTCGTCGTCGGTCGCGCGGCCGGTCTCGACCTTGATGGCGGGCAGCTCAACGTGGAAATCGCGGTCGAAGATGGCACCGGTTTCGCGGGCCATGCCGATCATGGACAGGCAGTCGGGGCGGTTGGGCGTGATCTCGCAGTCGAGCACGGTGTCGCTCGAGCCCACGTACTCGGCAAACGGCATGCCGCAGGGCGTATCCTCGGGCAGGATCATGATGCCGGAGTGGTCGCCGCCCAGGCCGAGCTCGCGCGCAGAGCAGTTCATGCCCATGGACACGACGCCGCGAAGCTTGCTCTTCTTGATCTTAACGTCGCCGGGAAGCACAGCACCGATCATGGCCGTGACGATGTGGTCGCCGGCCTCGAAGTTCTGCGCGCCGCAGACGATCTGCAGCGGGGCGGGGTTGCCATCGGCGTCGAGATTCTTGTCGCCCACATCGACCGAGCACACATACATGTGGTCGCTATCGGGGTGCGGGGTCTTGGTGAGCACCTTGGCGGTCACCACGTGGTCGAAGGACTCGCCCACGGTGTCGATCGCCTCGACCTCGGTGCCGGTACGGATATATTCGTCCGAAAGGGTCTTGGGATCCTCCGGAATATCGATCATGGTCTTGAGCCAGTCGTAAGAAACGCGCATCTAACTGGTCTCCTTTCATCTGTAACGTCTGCAATAAACAGACGGAAAACTCCAGCTACGGAGACGGGTTTCCGAGGTGCCGCAGATTGCCTTGAAAGAGGAGGGCCGCGTACTTAGGTACGCAACCGACGATTGAAAGGCAAGGTGCGGTGGCTCGGGAAGCCGCCGGGACAGGTCAACTTAAAATTGGTTCAAGAAGCGCATATCACCTGTCATGAGCGTTCGCAGGTCGGGCAGGTCGTAGCGCAGTGCCGCGACGCGCTCGGCGCCAATACCAAAGGCGAAGCCGGTGTACTTCTCGGGGTCGATGCCGCAGTTGATCAGGACGTTGGGGTCGACCATGCCGCAGCCCAGGATCTCGATCCAGCCGCTGTGCTTGCAGAAGTTGCAGCCCTTGCCGCCGCAGACGTGGCAGCTCACGTCCACCTCGCAGGAAGGCTCGGTGAAGGGGAAGAAGTGCGGGCGATAACGCGTCTTGCGGTCCTCGCCAAACATGCACTTAACAAAGTAGTCGAGCGTGCCCTTAAGATCGCCAAAGGTGATGCCCTCGTCGACGACCAGGCCTTCGATCTGGTTGAACTGCGGCAGGTGGCAGGCGTCGGCCGTGTCGGGACGATAGACGGTGCCCGGGCAGATCATGTAAATGGGCGGCTTCTGCGACTCCATGGTGTGGATCTGCACGCCCGAGGTCTGGGTGCGCAGCAGCACGTCGGACTCGCCGTGAGCGTGAGCCTCGGGATGCGCGACGCTGCCGGGGTTGTTGTCGACCACATAGAACGTGTCGCGAGCCGAGCGGCTCGGGTGATCCATGGGCGCGTTGAGCGCGGTGAAGTTGTAGTAGGAGGTATCGACCATGGGGCCGGACTCGACGGTGTAGCCGATACCGCAGAAGATGTCCTCGGCCTCCTCGATGATCTGCTTGATCAGGTGCTGGTGACCGATCTGCGGACGGATGCCCGGCAGCGTGATGTCGACGGCCTCGTGCTCGAGCGCGTGCTTGAGGGCGGCAGCCTTCATCTCGGTGGTGCGCTCGTCGAGCATGCCCTCGATCAGCTGGCGCATCTCGTTGGCGCGTTTGCCCATCATGGGACGATCCTCGGGGGCGAGCTTGCCCATCATGCGCATCAGGCCGGTGATACGGCCCTTGCGACCGAGCAGCTCAACGCGCGCAGCCTCGAGCTTGGCGGCGTCGTCGGCGCTAGTGACGAGCTCCTTGGCCTCTTCCTCGAGTTTGACCAGATCATCAATCAGACTCATGTCTTCCCTTTCGTCTCTCGCGCATCCGCGCTCCGGGACGGCTGACGCTGCCCGATAGCTGCGGATGTGCGGCCCGGTTCGGTAACAAAAAACCGTCCTCGGGCATGTACATTGCCCAAGGACGGTTGAATTCCGCGGTACCACCTTGTTTGACCCGGCGGATGTCTGGCCCGCCGTGCCCACTCTGCGCCCCTTGTCGCGAGGCTCACGGCTTCCCTACTGGGGCTTCGCTGCCACCGGCCGCGCGCCCGTTGAGGTCGCTGCTCGGGAGTGAACGCTTGGCCCTTGCCACCGTAGGAAGGCTTGCAGCCCATGACCTTCCCTCTCTTGCCGGCGACACGGCGGGCAAAACCCTCTCCGTCAACGCATTGGGCTATAGGATAACACATTCTGCGAGCATATCGCCGCGTTCAGTTTTGTTCGCGCTGGGTACAAGGCAGGTAGCTGTGCAAACTGGCCGTGCACCCGCCTGCGGCGCTCGGCCTGCGAGATTAAGGATACGGCATGGGAAAGAAACTCGATAAGAAGGCCAAGGCCGCCGTGGCAAAGGCTGCCAAGGGCGTCAAGGCCGCTAAAGTCGACAAGGCCGTCAAAAAGTTCCGCAAACTCGAGGGCAAGCTGTGGACTCGCGAGTACCTGCTCAAGATTGCCGAGTTCGATGGAGCGACGATTGCTCCTGCCAACGGCGCTGCCGCCCGTGCCGACGCCATGGGCACGCTTGCCGGCGAACATCACAAGCTACTGACCAGCGAGAAGTCCGTTGAGCTCGTACGCTCGTTAGCGCGCGAGACGGTTGCAGGCGGCAAAATCGACGACCCGCAGCTGCTCGACGAGATCCGCGTGCTCGGCCGCGACCAGCGCGAGGCAAGCGTTATTCCTACCGAGGAGGCCGAAGCCTGGACCAGGCTCACCTGCGAGGCCGACGCCGTGTGGCACAAGGCCAAGACGGCCAATGACTGGGCGAGCTTTGAGCCCTATGTGGATAGAATCGTCGCCCAACTTAAGCATCAGGCCGAACTCATGGACCCCAAGCGCGACCCATACGACGTTTGGCTCGACCAGTACGAGCGCGGCCTTTCTGCCGAGAGCTTCGACGCGTTTTGCGAGGAGGTCAAGGCCACGGTCGTGCCGCTCGTGCACGCCATCGGCGAGCGCGGCCAGCAGCCCGATGCCGACTTTTTGCACGCCCGCGTGCCCGAGGCCGCCCAGCGCGCCATGAGCTTCGACCTGATGAAGCTCGTCGGCCTGAACCTGGACGACACCACGCTTGCCTTTACCGAGCACCCGTTTAGCGAGGGCTTTGCCGTGGGTGACGCGCGCATCGCGACACACATCTACGAGGACGATTGCATCTCCAACGTCTACAGCATCATCCACGAGGCGGGGCACACCATGTACGAGCTGGGCGTCAATCCCGCCTATGCGCGCACCTGCCTGGAGGGCGGCACCTCCATGGGCATCCACGAGAGCCAGAGCCGCTTCTTTGAGAACACCGTGGGTCGCAGCCGCGCCTTTATGGGACCGCTGCTCGAGGTGCTGCGCCGACACGCACCCGAGGTCTACGGCGGCGTCGACGAGGACACGCTCTACCGTGCCGTGAACATCGCGCAGCCGTCGTTGATCCGCACCGAGGCCGATGAGCTCACCTATCCGCTGCACGTTATGGTGCGCTACCAGATCGAGCGCATGCTGTTTGCCGGCGAGGCCATGGCCAAGGACATCCCCGCGCTTTGGAATCGCTTTATGGACGAGTACCTGGGCATTCCCGTTCCCGACGACACGCACGGCTGTCTGCAGGATACGCACTGGAGCGGTGGCTCGTTTGGCTACTTCCCCACCTATGCGCTGGGCAGCGCCTACGACGCCATGTTCGTGCCGGCCATGTGCCGCGACGGCGTCGACCTTACCGGTGCTTGCGCGAGCGGCGATCTGGCGCCCGTCCGTGCCTGGCTGGGCGAGCACATTTGGCAGTGGGGCCGCGCCAAGGACGCGCCGGAGCTCATCAAGGGCGCGTGCGGCATGGCGTTCGATGCCCGCTACTACTGCAGCTACCTCCAAGACAAGTTCACCACGCTCTACGAGCTGTAAGGCATAACCGACACGCCAACGCAAAGGGGACGCCGCGGAACCAATCCGCAGCGTCCCCTTTTTTCACCCAATAACTAGGTACCCAATGACTAGTTCGTTGACGCTAATGTCTTGGCAACGTCAGCGAAAACGGCCCCAAGCGAGCAAGGTGACGTGAAATGAAAGGGCGCTGACCTTCTGGTCGCGCCCTTGAAATTGAACGTCAGATTGCCGCTTGGGGCCGTTTGCAGCGTCGAGCAGCTACGCGGTTTGGTAAAACCGCGTAGCTATAAAGCCTCGAGCGCGTTGGCGATGCGCTTCATGGCGGCATCGGCGGATGCTTGGTCGGGCGCCTCGGCCAGCACGCGGATAACCGACTCGGTTCCACTCTTGCGCACGAGCACGCGGCCCTCGCCTGCCAGCGCAGCCTCGGCCTCGGCGATGGCGTTCTGCACGCCCATGTTCTCGAGCGCGGCGTCCTTGTCCGCCACGTGCACGGCCACCTGCGCCTGTGGCAGCAGCTTGCACGGAGCCGTGAGCTGCGAGAGCGTCTCGCGCTCGGCACGAATCACTTCCATCACGCGCAGCGAGGTCATAATGCCGTCGCCCGTGCGCTCGATATCGCCAAAGATCGTATGGCCCGTCTGCTCGCCACCCAGGCTGTAGCCGCCCTCGCGCATCTTGGCATACACGTGACGGTCGCCCACGCCGCTGGTCACGGCGCTCAGTCCGGCAAGCTCCAACGACTTGATCAGGCCAAAGTTGCTGGCGATCGTCGGTACCACGGTACCGCCCGAGAGACGCCCGTGCTTGTTCAGGTACACGCCGCACACGTACAAGATCTGGTCGCCGTCGACCACGCGGCCGCGCTCGT
>CAVEDI010000256.1:0-3286 GCA_963614405.1 Oscillospiraceae bacterium
GCTCCCAGGGGCAGGGGGATTCGATATAGATATGCTCGCCGGTTACGGGATGCGTGAAGGACACGCTGTGGGCGTGGAGCATCAGGCCGCAGGGACGCGGCGTTCCGTACAGGTCGTCGCCAACCAGGGGATGGCGCTCGCTTGCCAGATGCACACGGATTTGGTGCTTGCGGCCGGTGAGCAGCTCGACATCGATATACGAGCGCGTGGGCAGGCCACGACGGCTCTTGAGGCGCTTGAGCACCTTCACACGCGTCTGTGACGGCTTGCCGCTGGCGCCGACGCGCATCTTGCGGCTGTCGTGCCGGTCGCGGGCGATGGGCTTGTCGATGAGCTTCTCGTTCCAGTCGATCTTGCCCTCGGCGAGCGCCAGATAGTGCTTTTCGAAAGCGTGGTCGATGACCATCTGGTCAAAGGCAGGCTGCGTCTGCTTGTCAAGCGAGAACAGCACTACGCCGGTGGTGTCGCGGTCCAGGCGGTTGAGCGGCTGCATGTCGGTCGCGGCAAAGCCGTCGCCCATCGCCAGCAGCAGGTCGCTGGCGTAGTCGGTGAGCGTGCGCTCGCCGGTGCCGTCGCCGTGGACGATCATGCCGGCGGGCTTGTCGATGGCCATGAGCCAGGCGTCGCAGTAGAGGACTTGAGGTTCTTCGTTCACGTGTAAGCCTTTCGGTTAGCTGATTCCCACAAACATGCAGCCCGAGGTCGCCCCGCGTAGGCGGGCGGCGGGCTTGCGGCCGGTCTGCGCTGCTTCGACGGCACGACGGACGCGGGCGACGGCACGGCCCATCTCATCCGTCTCGAGCAGCGTTCCGTCCACCATGAGGCGACGCACGCCGGCGTCGAGCAGCTGAGGAACCTGCGGCGTGAGGTCGATGGGGTAGGCATCGTACAGGCGAGAGCGGCCGTGGATGTCGGTGCGGACGGGCATGACCTTTCCGTCGATATTCTTGAGCGAGAGCTTGCGGGCACGCAGGCGGCAGTTGGCACAATCGTGGATGCAGCCATTGGCAACCTGCAGAATGCAATGCTCGCTTGTCATGACGCGCGGGCGGCCAAAGACGGTGATGCCCAGAGCAGCGGGCGCGGCGGCGCCGAGCGAGACAATCTCGTCGAGCGTGATCTCGGGCGAGAGCCAAAACGCACCGGCGCCGCGCTCGGCAAGCGCCTCCATGCAGGGCGTGTTGTGCACCGGCAGGCAAGAGCGAATCTCGACCGTGGCGCCAGCCTGCGCGGCCAGGGCAAGCTCGGAGATATTGCCGACGGCGACGGTGGCTCCAGCATTGATCCAGGGATCGACGCGCTCGTGGTCGACGGCGCGGCAGACCTCGTCGAGTACGGGCACGATACCCTGCTCAAATGCATCGGCGGGGGAGAGCCTGGCCGCATCGAGCGCGTCGGTGGTCATGTAGATGCGCGTTGCACCCTCCACGCGCGCTGCCTCGGCGGCTTCGAGCGTGGTGACGGCGGCGCAGATCTGCGGCTCATCGCGGTAATGCTCGGGCGCGGGGCGGGAATCACTGGTTACAATCGCCGGCAACTCGAGCGTTTTCGCACGCTCCTCGTACGGTGCCAGAATGGCCTCCTCGAGCGCTTTGCAGGCGGCGGCGCGCACCTTGTGCACGGCGGAGAAGCCCATACCGCAGCCGGCGTCGAGCGAAATGTCAAAGCTCGCTGCCTCAAAGGGCGAAGAGCCCATGCGGCCCACATGCTCAACCAGGTCTGCCGCCTCGACGGCGCGGGTCTTGGCGGCCTCGACGGTAAAGCCGGTGGCGGTGGCGGTAAGCGCGGGGTCGTCGCAGCAGGTGAGCGTAACGGTAAACGGCTCGCCCAGACGCGCCACAACGGACACGTCTACGGCGCGGCGGCGCAGCACGTCGCGCTTGAGCGCAGCGCCGGCGGCGTCGATGGCGCGCTGGCTTCGAATCACGCGCACGCGGCAACCCTCGGGCATGCTACGGGGCACGCGGCACTCGATAACATCGCCGGCGGCGGCATCATCGGCGGCAATGGTGGTCAGGAACTGGTCGAACTCATCGTCGTGACGAAGCTCCAGCAAGTCGCCCTTGCCCACGGGCTCAAACAGCTCAATGCGGGCGATGGCGGCGCGGCGACGGCGGTCGTCGGGCTTGAGGCCGCGCACATCGCGGTTGGCCAGGCGGCTGCCCAGCACCGTGCCCACGATCTGGCCGCGGTTGTTGGAGCGCTCGTAGCTCATCATCTCGTCGCCCGAGGTGCCGTCCTGATAGGCGTGCGTAAAGTCGCGGTTGAAGCAGCGCTTGAGCTGGCGCTGACGGGCGGTTTCCTCGTCCTTGGCAACGGTGGCTCCGGATAGCATGTCGTCAATTTCGTGACGATACACATCAACGATGGAGTACACGTAATCGGGCGCTTTCATGCGGCCCTCGAGCTTGAGCGACGCGGCGCCGGCGTCATACAGACGGCGAACAAGCTGTGAGGTGTTGGTGTCGCGTGGGCACAGCGCACGCTCGCGGCCGGCGGGGGAGAGCGTGCGGCCGTTCTCGTCGATCAGCTCGTAGGGCAGGCGGCAGGGCTGGGCGCACATGCCACGGTTGGCCGAGCGGCCCGCCATGGCAAAGCTTGACAGCAGGCACAGGCCCGAGTAGCAAAAGCAGATGGCACCGTGGCTAAAGACCTCCAGGTCCACATCGGGCGCGGCATCGTGAATGGCGGCAATCTCGTCGATGGAAAGCTCGCGCGAGAGGGTCACGCGGTCGGCGCCCTGCTCGCGGCACCAAAGGGTTCCGCGGTCATCGTGGATGTTCGCTTGGGTCGAGATATGCGTCTCGATGCCGGGCATGGTGCGTTTGACCTCAAAGAACAGGCCCCAGTCCTGGATGATGAAGGCGTCAGCGCCCAGCGTGGAGCAGCGATGGATGAGTTGCAGCGCATCGCCCATCTCGGACTGCTTGATGACGATGTTGACCGTGACGTAGACGCGCGACCCGGCCAGATGTGCGGCGCGGCAGGCCTGCTCAAAGGCCTCGTCGGTAAAGTTGGTGGCCTTGCGGCGGGCGTTGAAGCTTCCCATGCCGCAGTAGATGGCGTCTGCCCCGGCAGCGAGTGCGGCGGCAAAGGGCTCCGGGCCTCCGGCGGGGGCCAAGAGCTCGGGTCTGCGGTTGGTGGTTCGACTGGCGGTTGCGGTCATATCCTGCCTTTCAAAATGCTCAGATATTCAAAAGTATAGTGGTGCTGTTGCGGCGGACGAGCCCTGTGGCCCAAGCAGGATAAAGTCTTCAGCAGCCCTTGCAGCAAAAATGATCTGTTT
>CAVEDI010000257.1:0-7103 GCA_963614405.1 Oscillospiraceae bacterium
CAATGATTTTTTGGGTAGCTAATTTGGGACGGGGCTGTTTTAGCTACCCTTTGGCAGTTGGCGCATATTTGGGTTGGAACAAATACCGACCGGAATATAGGGGTAGCTAAAACAGCCCCGTCCCAAATTAGCTACCCCGGGAGCCCCGCTCCAAAAAAGACCGGTCGTGCCTGGGTGTTGCGCACTAGGAGGGGCTTGCGGCGCGGCGATAAAATCTCGGCATCCGTCATCTTTCGCTACATGAGGAGCTGATTTGCGATGATAGGCCTTAGTGTATTCGATCTTCTCGTTTTGCTAGTTGTATTTGGTGGTGTCGCGGCTGTTGCCTTTGCTGTTATCTTGAACAAGGAATCGTCGAATAAGCCTCAGCCTCCGCAGTCCAATTCATACCAGCAAATGCCTCCGATGCGGCAGGTCCCGTCGGCACAGCAGGTGCCGACCGCGATCGATGATGCTCAGCCAGTTGAGTCCGCTCATTTTTGCCCACAGTGTGGCTCAATGTTGGAAGCAAATGCATCCTTCTGCCAAAACTGCGGCGCTCCAGTTAACCACCAGTGATTCTTCTAGGACGGGGATTAAATAATCATTGCGTACCGAATGATTATTTAATCCCCGTCCTATTTTCATCGTGCGCCACCGATTTTTTTTTGCACGCTGAGAATTGTTGCGCAACACATTTGGATTTTTCAGGCTTAGCTTAGCTTCAGGTATTACTCACCTATCGACCGAAAGGGGCAACCATGCCAAGAACAAGAAAAATGAAATGGGGGGGGCTTCTAATAGCCGGCCTAGCGCTGGCTGCTAGCCTTATTGTCGCGCCTCTGGGCGCCTATGCCGCCGACGTCCCCACGCCGGAATTCAAAGAAACATATACGGTGGAAAGCGCTGAGCGTGCTGTGTGCCGATCTTTATCTGGGAAGTACATCGTCTTTAACGAGGATAATAATGGTGACCCCGGCGATTATGGAACGGTTTTAAACGTTGAAGACGGAACGCAAAAACGTGTCAAAATGTCCCTCGAGAACAGCTGGGATGGTTACTGCTGCTTCTCTTCTGATGAAAAGACGTTATATGCGTACGACGAGGATAGCCTGTCAGTTACCGCCTACGATTTGAACTCAAATAAATCAAAGACTTATAAGCTTGGAAATTCCGTTATTGCAGATGGCCGTGCAGCGAGATTTCAGCTGTCTGAAGACGGAAAATCATTCCTATTTATTTCGGGTTCTCGATCGATTCAGTTTTGCAAGTACAATTTCGAAAAAGATGAGATTGAGGAGCAATTTGCTATAGATGATGATACTCTTGGCGTTGAGCCCTCTTCTGAGGTAATACGAGACGACTACTGGCTGTCTTCCGATGGTATGTACGGATACATAGTGTTCGATGGGTCTGAAGATGGCAAAAGTTGCAATAAAATAGTTACCTATGACTTGGGCACAGCTTCGATTGCCAATATCGTTAGCGTTGAACTGGATACGGAAAACAGTTATGGAGCCGTCTATCCTTTGGGCCTTTGTTTTTCCGGCATTCCAATTACTTCGGACAAAGGCACCGTCCTTAACAACGGCGCTCTGTTGTCGAAGAATGGCGAAATAACAAATGATGCTGTCTGCGGTCTTTCAGAGCCTGACTACCCGAATGAAGATGATGGCATCTGCTCGGTTAATTCGAGCGGCTCATTGGCTTTAATTGCGCAGGGTAATGATACTTCTTCTGACGAAGTCGCGGTATATGATTGTGCTTCGGGCAAGCAGGGGGAGAAAGTAAAGCCGTCTAGTCCGGTTGGCGCTTATGGTTCATTATCCAATGATGGTCGATATGTGCTCGGAATTAAAACTAATTCTGATAACAATGACAAGATGGTATTGCTTGATTTAAATAAGAACGTTGCTTCTAAGACGCCTTTAAAGAGCGGAGGCGGGCTCTGGTTTGCTGATGACGATACGCTGGTTTGTAGTATGGGTCATGCTGAAAAGGGCATTCGGGTTGATGCGTACAAGTCGAACATTGCGCGAAGTCCTCTAAAAACAGCGTCATCTGGAAAGGCAGAAGAGTCCTTCTTGCTCAGTCCCGTTATTATCGTCGCAATTGTCGGTGCATTGGCTGTTGTTGTTATCGTCGTCGTTTTTGTTGTCCGAAGGAAGATGGCGTCTTGTGTAGCCACTGATTCTCAGTCGACCCCTCTGGAATCCGCTTCCGACTCGCATATTAACCCAACGCGCCAGCAGGACTCGCCTCGGTTTAGGGGCGAGCAGCAATTCCAGCAGGCTGCAACCTCTATGGATGGACCGCGCTTCTGTGCTTCATGTGGCACTCCGCTTGTTTCCGATGCAAAGTTCTGCCCTCATTGCGGTGCCCCGATAAAACGTTAACTGCAATACCGTGCCAACGCGCATAGTTAAACAAAAAACCCAGCTGATTGCATTATGAAAATGTAATCAGCTGGGTCATTGTTTGGTGGTTTGTACCGCTTGCCAGTCTCGTCTGTTTCGACTTGCATGACAAAAAGGAGGCGGGGCTAAACCATTGAGCATCGAATGATTATCTAATCCCCATTTCTCATAAAAATCATGCGGTTAGTTGCGCTTGAGGTGGACGACGGTTTCGCAGTGGAAGGTTTGCGGGAATAGGTCGACCGGCGTGATCTTGACAGGGGAGAAGGTGCCCTCCTCGACAAAGCGCTTGAGGTCGCGTGCCAGGGTGGCAGGGTCGCAGCTCACGTAGGCGACATCACGGGCGCTCGTGCTCGCGATGAGGTCGATGGCCTCGGGCGCCAAGCCTGCGCGCGGCGGATCGACTACCAGGACATCGGCGTCCTGATCGGGGAACTCGCGCACGGCATCGCCGCCGATGACGTCGACGTTGTCGAGCTTGTTTATCTCCAGGTTACGGCGCAGGTCGCGCACGGCCGGGCCGTAGGCCTCGACGGCGGCGACAAAGTCGCAGCGGCGGGCGAGCGGCAGGGTAAAGGTGCCGGCACCGCAGTACAGGTCCACGGCTAGCTCGTCTTCCTGCGGGTCGAGGGCGTCCATAACGAGCTCAATCAGAATCTCGGCGCCCTTGGTATTGACCTGGAAAAACGACGGGGCAGATAAGCGCATCTGGCCTTCGGCGATATTCTCGGTCCACGAGCCCTCGCCGGCGAGCATCTCGACTTTGGAGACACGGCGGGCTTTCTTTTCGCCCTTGCTCATCACACGCACCACGCTCGTGGGATGAGCGGCGTCCGCCAGCACGCGGGAGACCTGCGAGCGCGGGAAGGAACCCGTGGGCGTCCAGAGTGCGACCTCGAGCGCCTTGGTGCGACGCGAGGCACGAATGCCCACGCGCTCAAGGCCCAGATCGTGACTGCCGCTCAGATAGTTGAGCGCGCCGACGACCGATTTGAGTGCCTTAGGGAAGCGTTTGTCGAACAACGGACACGAATCGACGGTCACGATTTTGCTGGGATCGACGCCGTGCATGCCAAGGCGCACGCGACCGTTGACGACGGTCGGTTCGAGCTCGATTTTATTGCGGTAGCCCCAGTCGTCCTTGGTGTGGCAGATGGGTTGTACCAACTCATCGACCTGCTCAGGAGCGAACTTGCCGATGCGCTCGAGCGTGGAGCGCAGGTTTTGCTCCTTGGCGGCGAGCTGTGCCGTGCGTGAGAGATTGCCCCACGAGCAGCCGCCGCAGATGCCCACGAAGGGGCAGGGAGGCTGAATGCGATCGAGGCTTGGCTCCAGAATCTCGGTGGTGCGGGCGCGCATGAACGACTTGCCGTCCTGTACGACCTCGGCCTCGACGGTGTCGCCTGCCACGGCACCCTGCACAAAGACGGCCTTGCCGTTGTCGGCGTGCGCCAGCCCGTCGGCGCCGTAGGTCATCGATTCTATAGTGAGCTTCATATTCCTGCCTGTCATTCGCGTTGTTATCCGCACCATGGTAGCAGGGAAAAGCGCCCCGCATCCGAGGCTTTCCTCAAATGCGGGGCGCTTCTACAAACTGCTTCTATAAACGTCTATTTCGTCTTGCCGGTAATGAGCGTCTTAAGGCCTAGGCCGATCAGACCCAGTCCCATGCGCACGCGACCGGGGCGATGGCGCTCGATGGCCTTGGTCTTGCCAGCGGGCTTCTCGCGGCGGGCACTCTTCTCGGGTGCGGGCTTGGTGACCTGCGGCTCGGGCTGAGGTGCAGGTGCAGGTTCGGGCTCAATGACGGTCGCCTGAACCTTCTGAACCTCGGGCGCGGCCGGCTGCTGTTTGGGCTCAGGCTGGGATGCGAGCGCGGGTTCTGCCTTGGCAACAGCTTCCGGCTCGGCAGTGGGCTCGACAACTGCCTCGCGCTCAACCTCGGCCCGAATAGCCTCCTCGGCCGCGTGCTCCTTTTCCTGTGCGCGCTGCTGCGCGGCGGACTCGGCGTTGCGATAGGCACGCTCCAGCAGGGCTTCCTGCGAGTTGAAGGGCTTCTCACCCTCTGCACGCTCCACGGGAACCCAGGTGCCGTCACTCGTCAGACTGCGTGCCTTCACGTTGTCGCGCAGCTGCATGCCCATGTACTCGTGCACCAGGGCGCGGCAGGTGGGGTCGAGCACGGGAAAGGCGATCTCCACGCGGTGCTCGGTGTTGCGCGTCATCATGTCTGCCGAGCTCAGGTAGATCATGTCCGAGTCCACGCCAAAGGCATAGACGCGCGCATGCTCCAAAAAGCGTCCGACGATGGAGCGCACGTGCACGTTCTCGGTCTTGCCCGGAACACCGGGCTTGAGGCACGAGATACCGCGGATGATCATGTCCACGCGGACTCCTGCACACGATGCCTCGGCGATCTTGTCGATGACCTCGCGGTCGGTGAGCGAGTTGAGCTTAAAGAACACACGGGCGGGCTCGCCAGCGAGGGCGCGCTGGATCTCGCGATCCAGGCCGCGCATGATGAGCGGCTTCAGGCCGACCGGCGCCACGCCCAGGAAGCGGTAATCGCCGCGCAGGTTGCCCAGCGACAGGTTGCGGAAGAACAAGTTGGCGTCCTCGCCGATGCCGGGATGGGCGGTCATGAGCATAAAGTCGCTGTAGAGCTTGGCCGTCTTCTCGTTAAAGTTGCCGGTGCCCAGCAGCGTCAGGCGTGTAAGCGCCATGCCCTCGCGATAGGTGAGCTGGCAGATCTTGGAGTGGCACTTAAAGCCCTCGGAGCCGTAGATGACGGTGCAGCCTGCCTCTTCCAGACGCTCGGCCCACTCGATGTTGTTCTGTTCGTCGAAGCGGGCGCGGAGCTCCATGAGCACCGTGACCTCTTTGCCGTTCTCGGCGGCATCGATCAGCGACTCGCACAGGCGGCTCTGCTTGGCCACGCGGTAGAGCGTGATTCGCAGCGAGATACACTCGGGGTCGTAGGCGGCCTCGTGCACCAGATCCAGGAAGGGGTTCATGGCCTCATAGGGATAAAAGAGCAGCTTGTCGTGCTGAAGTACCTGCTCTCGGATGGAGCGGGTCATATCGATGGTGGGGTTGGGCTGCGGCTTAAACGGCGTAAAGAGCAGCTCGTTGCGCAGGTGCTCGGGAATCTTGCCCTCAATGCCGAAGACATAGTCCAGGTTGAGCGGGATATCGCAGGTAAAGACCGAGCGACGCGAGAGCTCGAGCGCCTTGCGGATAGTCTTGAGCGTTGGCTTTTCGAGCGAGCCCGATACGGCGAGCACCACCGGCTGCAGGCGCAAGCGTTTCTTGAGGATGCGCTTCATGTGCTGGCGGTAATCCTCTTCCTCCTCGACGCCCTCGCCGTCCGGGTCGATATCGGCATTGCGGGTGACGCGGATCAGCGCACGATCCAGCGGCTTATAGGAGCCAAAGCAGCTGTCCAGGCAGGCGAGGATGACGTCCTCGAGCAGAATGTAGGAGTAGGTGCCGGTGGGCGAGGGGATCTCGACCACGCGGTTCATCGAGGCGGGAATCTCGATCAGGCCCAGCAGGCTCTCCTCGTCAGTGACGCCGTCCAGGCCGCACGCCAGGTAGAGTGCGCCGTTGCGCAGGTTGGGGAAGGGGTGGCGCGGGTCGATCACCAGCGGTGAGATGACCGGCGACACGTAGGCCTGGAAGTAGCGGGTTACAAAGGTGCGCTCCTCGGGCGTAAGCGAATCGATGCGGGCGCGGTGAACGCCCAGGGCGTCGAGCTCGCCCTCGATGTTCTTAAAGATGGACTCCCAACGGGTAAGGAGCCCGGGCATTTCGGCCATGACAGCATCGACCTGTTCGGAGGCGGTCATATTGCTCTTGTTGTCGACAGGCTGTTTTTTGAGTTCTGCCAGGTCGGACAGGCCGCCCACGCGTACCATAAGGAATTCGTCGAGGTTGGACTCGAAGATCGAGACGAATTTAAGGCGCTCGAACAGCGGCACGGACTCATCGAAGGCCTCGTCGAGCACGCGGTTGTCAAAGCGCAGCCAGCTGAGCTCTCGGTTTTGCGTGTACGAGAAGTCGCGCGGCGGCTTGCGCAGCTTTGCGGCGGCTTGCTTTTTTTCGATTTTGCTCGGCATATGCATCTGTCCGTTCAGTCCCCGCAGGGGACGGTAGCCTAACCCTATTCACTATTGTCTCAATTTAGTCGACTTGTGGCACGGACGTATTGTGCGAACGGTATCTTAACCTACTTCTTACGCCGTCAAGGCATGCAACTAACTGCCCGACTCGTTTTGAAAACAATCTATATCCATACTCAATTGGTGAGGATGTATGAATAAGAATGATTGCTAGCTGAATATAATCGAATCCAAATTGAATCATGGACAGACGACATATATATGCAGAAAACAGTTTTAGCTATGCAATTCCTAAACATGAAATTATTTATGCAATCTTGCTCAATTCCTTAGAAAAAAGAACGATTACCTTTGAAAACCTGCTTTAGAGAACTGAAGTGCATCATGGGGGAATCATATGCGATATACCGTTCATCGCACTTTGCTGACCGTTCGGGGGCGAGGTGGAATTGCGGGTGGTTTTTGGATATAACTAGAGCTGTCAGCAAGCAGCGTCCCATACGGAGGGGCGCTGATACATTCGGCCAGTAAGGCCCGAAAGAAAGGTAGGAGGCCATGACGAAAGGTCTGCACGTGCCTTCCGAGA
>CAVEDI010000258.1:0-4318 GCA_963614405.1 Oscillospiraceae bacterium
GCGGTCCTTGTCGCCATCGCGCAGCTCGCAGGCTTCAAAGGCGCCGGTCGAAGCACCCGAAGGCACCATTGCGCGGCCAAAGCTGCCGTCCTCGAGCACGACCTCGACCTCGACGGTGGGATTGCCGCGGCTGTCGAGCACCTCGCGACCGTAGACGTCCAAAATATCGCTCATGTTGTCTCCCTCTCACTTGGAAACGTAGTGGATGCAAGCGACCGGCTGACCGTGCACCGTCGGTGCGTCTCCGTAAGTTAGCATGTCGCACTTTTTGCATTATGCCCTAAGTTAGCCGAGGGATACACTTGATTTTCGAAAAATTTAGCGGGAACGATGAGGCGTGTCAGCCCGTCGTTCCCGCAGTCTTACTCCTCCGCCTTTGCGGCATCCCGCAGGTCGTTGAGGCCGTGGGTCGAAAGCTCGGCAAGATCCACGTGAGCATCGGCCGCCATCTGCTCCATCGCGGCCCAGCGACGGCGGAACTTTGCCGTGCTGGCACGAAGGGCGCTCTCGGCGTCAATGCCCTCCTTGCGCGCGACGTTGACCAAGGCAAAGAGCAGGTCGCCAAACTCCATTTCGCGCTCGGGCGAGCCAGGGGCCTCGGCCTCAAACTCGGCACGCTCCTCGGCGACCTCGTCCCACACATCCTGGACCGTCTCCCACTCAAAGCCCACGGCAGCCGCCTTGCGCGACACCTTCTGGGCCTGCATCAGCGCCGGCAGATGCGTGGGCACGCCATCGAGCAGACCCTCGGGCGCGGCCTCGCCTGCTGCCACAGCCTTGTCCTTGGCGGCCTTCTCGGCAAGCTTGACCTCGTCCCAGATCTTGAGCACCTCGTCGGAGCTCTCGGCATCCGCATCGCCAAATACGTGTGGGTGGCGGCGAATGAGTTTGGCGTCGATATCGCGCGCCACGTCGGCCAGCGTAAACTCGCCGGCGTCCGCCGCGATCTGCGCATGCAGCACGACCTGCATGAGCACGTCACCCAGCTCCTCGCGCAGGTGAACCGCGTCGTCCGCCTCGATGCAGTCGAGCGCCTCGTAGGCCTCCTCGATCATGTTCTTGCCAATGCTGCGGTGCGTCTGCTCGCGGTCCCACGGGCAGCCGTCGGGCTGACGCAAGCGCCAGACGGTCTGCACCAGATGTTGTAGCTCGGCCGACGCGTCTACCAGCGTGGACAAATCGCGCGAGCCCTCGGCATTTTGCTGAGCCATGTGCTGCGCCATGGTTAGTCCTCCTCCAGGATCACGTGGCGGAACGCTCCGCCCTCGTAGATGCCGTAGCTATGCGTGCCGTCCTTGGGGATGCTCACGCTGCCGGGGTTGAAGAGCCACAGGCCCGGGTGTGCGGCGCTTTCCTCGTTGACCTTGATGTGCGTATGGCCGTAGACGAGCGCGGAGCCCTCGGGCAGCGCGGGCGCGTGGTCGACGCTGTTGTGCATGCCGGCGCCAAAGACATGGCCGTGCGTCAGGAACAGCTCGCGGCCGGTCTCGTCGAACAGCGTGGCGTAGTCGGCCATGACGGGGAAGTCGAGCACCATCTGGTCGACCTCGGCGTCGCAGTTGCCGCGCACCGCGATGATGCGGTCGGCCAGGGCGTTGAGCAGCGGGATTACGCGCTTGGGGGCGTAATCGCGCGGCAGGTCGTTGCGCGGACCGTGGTAGAGCAGGTCGCCCAGCAGCACGATGCGGTCGGGGTTCTCGCGCTCGATGGCGGCGCACAGGCGCTCGGTCCAGTATGCCGAGCCGTGGATATCGGAAGCGATGAGGTATTTCATGGGGAGATCCTTTCGAATGGGGTTGATATGGCTGGGCGCAGGATGTCGCCACCGGCCGCGTTACTCAAATCGCAGTGCCACGGCTTGCGCCGCCTGCATCACGCGCTGGAGCGGCACGTTGTGCTCACGGGCAAGGCGGGCGCAGTCCTCGTACTCGGGTGCCGCACGCTCACTGCCGTCGGGCAGGGTGGCCACCTTGACGGACACCTCGCCCCATGGCGTCGTTACGCGCTCAAAGCGGCGTGGCAGGCAAACGCGCTCCATAACCTGGCGACGGATACCATTGGTCGTGGTTTCCAAAAAGATGATCGTCTGCAGACGCTCGATATCCTCGTGAGCACAGATTACCTGTAGCTGCCAGCTGGGGCGGCCTTTCTTGCAATAGAGGGGCAGCCAATGCACCTCGCGCGCACCCGCCTCGCGCAGGCGGTCGGCAGCGTAGGCGAGCACCTCGGGCGACGCGTCGTCGATGTCGCATTCCAGCTTGACGATGGTTTCGGGTGCATCGGTCTCGCGGGACAGTGGGGATGTGCTATCGCATTGCATACGGTCCGGATCCTTTCCGCGCGGGCTCGTTTTGTTCATCCAAACGCTAGCACATCGCGGGCGGCGCAGGGGCGGCGTCATGGGATAGGTGCGACTTTTGCTGGGCGCAAGTGCTGGCGCGCTCCAACGCCGGCCCGCTCCACTCAAACGTGTACGTCAGCCTCCAAACATGTCATTTTTTGCAGCTTTTGGAGGCTGATGTACATGTTTTGAAAGCGCAAGCGAGGCCGCACCACGCGCCGCGCAGCCTTTCCAATCGATTTCGAGCTCCGGCATGCCCGGCGTGTTGAAAGCTGCACCATTACAATGGAGCGGATTCGCCAAATGCAAAGGAGTCGCCATGTCTGCCTGCCCGCTGGTCGATTGCCATACCCACACCTCGTTTTCGGACGGACATGCCTCGTTTGAGGACAACGTTCGCGCCGCTGCTGCGGCCGGCTGCCGCGTCATGGTCTCGACCGACCATCTCACCCTGCCCGCCAGCATGGATGCCAACTGCGAAGTGCAGGTTACTGAGGGCGACCTGCCGGCACATCGTCTGGCCTTTGAGGACGCCCGCAAACTCGCCGCGCAGATTGCGCCGGAGCTCGAGCTTATCTATGGCTTTGAATGCGATTGGTACGAGGGCTGCGAGCCTTTGGTTGAGCGCTGGTCCCAGAGCGCCGTGGTACGCCTGGGCAGCGTGCATTGGATTGGCAACCCAGGCGATATCATGGCCGGCGCCGCGGGTACGGCGGGAACGGAAAACGTCGCTCGTCCCGATACACCCGATTCCCTTTGCGGTTGGATCGACGACGACACCAACCTGCACGTTTGGGAAAACCTGGGGGTACGCGGCGTGTGGGAGCGCTACGTCGACGACTGGTGCCGCGCCTGCGAGAGCCCGCTCAACTTTGATGTAATGGCTCACCCCGACCTGGTCATGCGCTTTTCGAAGGAAGGCTTTGCGCCCGACTTTGACCCCGCACCGTTTTGGCAGCAGATGGCCGAGTGCGCGCACGATACGGGCCGCCGCGTTGAGGTCTCGACGGCCGCACCGCGTAAGGGCTTGGACGACTACTACCCCGCAACCAGTCTTTTGCGCTGCTTTGCCCATGCCGAAGTGCCGATCACCTTTGGCTCGGACGCGCACCGCGCCTGCGATATCTGCTGGAGCATCCGCGAGGCCCAGGCCCACGCCTACGACTGCGGTTATCGAACCTACGATATCCCCCACCTCACCGGAGAATGGGAGTCCACGCCCCTCGCCTAACCATCCCTTCATAAGTTGCGGTGGAATAGGGATTGTTTTGCCTGATGAAGCGCTTAAACAGTCCCTATTTCACCGCAACTTCCATGACCCCGTTACACCAACAAAGACTGTCCCAAACGACTAGTCGTTTAAGAACGTCCCCAATGACTAGTGGCGGCGGGCGTTGAGTTCGCCGGCAAGCTCGTCGAGAGTGATACCGTAGCGCTCAAGGGTTACGAGCAGGTGGTAGACCAGGTCGCCGGCCTCGTAGCGGATGTGATCGTGATCGTTATCCTTGCAGGCCATAATCACCTCGCTTGCCTCCTCGGCAAGCTTCTTGAGCAGCTCGTCCTCGACGTCGGTCAGCAGACGCGCGGTATAGCTCTCCTGCGGCGATGCATCACGACGACCGTGAATCACCTCGGCCAGACCTGTCAACGTCTCACCGATATTTCCATCCTGAACGTTTGCGGTGCGCACACCCATAGTTCAATCCTTTCTGGTGCCGAGCGTCTAATCGAGCGCCCGCCCTACGCGAGCTTCTTAAAGAAGCAGGTACGGTTGCCGGTGTGGCAGGCCGGACCCGGCGAGTCGACCTTGACCAGTAGCGTATCGCTATCGCAATCGGCCCAGAGTTCCTTGACCTCCTGCATATTGCCGCTCGTCGCGCCCTTGTTCCAGAGCTCCTGGCGGCTGCGACTCCAAAACCACGTGGTGCCGGTCTTGAGCGTCAGCCCCACCGACTCCTCGTTCATCCAAGCAACCAT
>CAVEDI010000259.1:0-11537 GCA_963614405.1 Oscillospiraceae bacterium
GGTCGGACCAATAGGTGTCGATCACGCGGATTTCGGTGATGGTGGGGTCGCGGTCCTCATCGCGGAAGTACTGCTGGCAGAAGGCGATGTCCGCCTCGTCCATGGCAAGGCCGCGCTCGGAAATAAAGGCGGCAAGGCCGGCCTCGTCGAGCTCGCGGAAGCCGTCGAGCACCTCGACGGGCGCAGGCTCGGGGGTCTCCATGTACAGCGTCTCGGGCAGGTCGAGCGAGGCGATGCGCGCCTCGACGGGGTTCACCACGTAGTGCTTGATGGCATCGATGGCGGCCTCGTCCAGAGCGCCCGAGATCATATAGACCTTGGCGGAGCGCACGGCGGGGCGCTCGCCCTGGCTGATGAGCTGCACGCACTCGCTGGCGGAGTCGGCGCGCTGGTCAAACTGGCCAGGCAGGAATTCGACGGCAAAGACGGCGCCATCGCTTGCGGGGAGTTCGTCGTAGGTCACATCGACCTGGGGCTCGCTAAAGACGGTCGGCACGCAGGAGCGGAAAAGCTCCTCGTCGATGCCCTCGACGTCGTAGCGGTTGATGATCCTCAGGGCCTCGATGCCCTTGATGCCGAGAATTTCGGTCAGCTCGCCCTTGAGCTGCTGAGCCTCGACGTCGAACCCGGGTTTCTTCTCCACGTAGATACGAGAGACCATTGGTTCCTGCCTTCCTGATCGGTTGGGCGTACGGTACGGTATGCGGCAGCGGTCGGTTTGCGGGGCAAGCCTCGCGGTCGCCTTGAGCCACATGTTTGTAAACCTCACTATGATACGACAGCTCGCGGCGCGTTGAGGACGGCGAGGGTGCTACAGTGAAGCGCAAACAAGAGAAAGGCATCACATGGCATTCGTTTCACTCGCCATCATCGCGCTCGTGGCCTTTGCAAGCCCCTTCATCGCCTCGGCGATCCCCGGGAAACCCGTTCCCGAGACGGTCTTTTTGCTCGTGTTTGGCGCGGTGCTGGGACCCCATATGCTCGACATTATCCATGTAGATGCCGAGGTCTCGCTCGTGTCCGAGCTCGGCCTGGCCTTTTTGTTCCTGCTTGCCGGCTTTGAGATCGACCCCAAGAGCATCACGGGTGTGGAGGGGCGCTACGGCTTGGCGACGTGGGTCGTCACGTTTGGTATCGCCTGGCTTGCCGTGCGCTTTACCCCGTGGTTCTCGGTCAGTCATTTCGACGGTATCGCCGTGACGCTTGCCCTTACTTCCACGGCGCTCGGTACGCTTGTGCCCATCATGCGCGAGCGCTCGCTCACCGGCACGCGTGTGGGCGACTCGATTCTCGCGTATGGCACTTGGGGCGAGCTCGGTCCCGTGCTCGCCATGTCGGTGCTGCTGTCTGCCCGCACCGGCATCCAAACGCTTGTAATCCTTGGCTTGTTTGCGGTGGTCTGCGTGTTGCTGGCCGTGGTCCCGAGCCGCTCCAAGCGCGTCGGCAGCCGCTTCTTTGCGTTTGTCGAGGAACGCGCCGATACCACGTCGCAGACCTTCGTGCGCCTGACGGTGCTCATCCTGGTCACGCTCGTGGCGTTCTCGGCTGTCTTTGATCTCGACATCGTGTTGGGTTCTTTTGCCGCCGGCTTTGTCCTGCGCTATATCATCCCCGAGGGCAACCATACGCTCGAGACCAAGCTCGACGGCCTGGCCTACGGCTTTTTGATTCCGGTGTTCTTTACCGTATCGGGCGCAAAGATCGATCTGACGGCCGTGGCGTCGCGCCCGGGCTTGCTCGCGGGTTTTATCGTGGCGTTGCTGATTATTCGTGCCGTGCCCATTCTCATCTCTATGGGCATTTGTCCCGCGACGCGCGATGTGTCGGCGTATGGTCGCATTACCGTGGCTCTGTACTGCACCACGGCCCTGCCGATCATCGTTGCCGTGACGAGCGTTGCCGTCAACGCGGGCGCGCTGTCACAAGATATTGCGTCGGTCATGGTTGCCGCCGGTGCCATTACGGTGTTCTTGATGCCATTGCTCGCGCAGCTCTTTTACCGCGTGGTCGACGCCGCGCCGGTCGCCGCCGTGGCAGAGGTTGCCGAGCATCCATCCGATGCGTTCGACATCCTGCGTGCCCATCACGATTTGGCGAGCCTGCTCGCACGCGAGCACGAGCTGCTGACCTCGCATGGTCACGGTCGCGTATTCGAGGGCCTGCCTACGCTCGATACGATTGCCGAGCGTCTTTCCGCCGAGGCGGCGAGCGGCCACATCGATGCCCGCATCGTGGACGCTGCGCACCTGCTTGCCGATAAGACCTATGGAGACGAGGTCGACCCGTCCGAGCTGACTCCGCGCGAGCGTCGCCGCCTGGAGCGCGCCAAGCTCGCCGTGCGCGAATACCGCCGCCGCATGCTGGAGCTCTATGCAAGAGAAGAAGCCGAGGACGACGACGGCAAATAACGAGATGCTTCCCTAGGGGAAGGCGCGTCCTGCTTTGAAGGCTCGGAACGGGATGCGGTTTCCGAAACGGGGGCCGTTGGGAAGCTGTGTCCCGGAATGGGCGCTCAGAGTGGGATGCAGTTTCCGCAAGGAGGTCCTGGGGGAAACCGTGCCCCGTTCTGATTCGAAATGGTGGGACATAGTTTCCCTTTCAAACAGAAGAAGGCGCGCTGCCTGCGGTTGATGCAGGCAGCGCGCCTTTTGCATTGGGCTTCGTTGAGGTTCGAAATCGTGGCTTGCGACCTTTAGGAGCGGGCGGCTCTGTCGACGGGGAGCACGCGCCCGTGACATGGAAGGACATATCGCTCGCCAGGAAAACATATATGCCGTATAGCGAAGAGCGAATTAGTTGGCCATGACGCCTTCGGTCCAAGCCTCAACGTCCTCGATGCGCAGGACGTTGGCGACCTCGGCCACGCAGTCGACGCCGGCAAGCTCGGCGGCGGCTGCCTGGATATCCTTCTCGAGCGCGCGGTGCGTTAGGAAGATGACCGAGCAGGCATCGCTGACGCCCGATTTGCCGTCCTCGACCTGGTTGATGAGCGAGATCGAGATGTTGTGCTTGGCAAAGATGTCGACCGTCTCGGACAGGGCGCCTACGCGGTCGGCGACTTTCAGGCGCACATAGTACTTGGTCTGGAGCTCGTCCATGGGCTTAAAGGCGAGGTTGTGACCATAGGGCTCAATCTCGGGCAGCGGAGCCACGCCGCAGCTGATCTGCTCGGAGAGCGACAGGATATCGCCCACGACGGCGCTCGCGGTGGGGAAGGAGCCTGCGCCGGCACCGTAGAACATGGTCTCGCCCACGGCGTCGCCTACCACGTAGACAGCGTTCATGGCGCCGTTGACCTTGGCGAGCATATGGTCTGCCGGGATGAGCGTGGGATGCACGCGGACGTCGACGCCGGCGTCGGTGTTGCGTGCGATGCCCAGCAGCTTGATGGTGTAGCCGAGCTCGCGGGCCTGGGCGATGTCCTCGGCGCCGATGGTACGGATACCCTGCTGGTAGACATCGTCGGTGGTCACGCGGGTGCCAAAGCCGATGGAAGCGAGGATTGCCGTCTTGCTGGCGGCGTCGAAGCCGTCGACGTCGGCGGACGGGTCGGCCTCGGCATAGCCCTTTGCCTGGGCGTCGGCGAGCACGTCAGCGTAATCGGCGCCCTCGGCGTCCATGCGCGACAGGATGTAGTTGGTGGTGCCGTTGAGAATGCCAGCGATGGTCAGGATCTTGTTGCCCACCAGGTCGTGCTCGAGCGTGCTGACAATGGGGATGCCACCGCCGCAGCTGGCCTCGCACTTAATCTGCACGCCGCACGCGCGTGCCTTCTCGGCGAGCGTCTCGACATGACGGCCCAACAGGGCCTTGTTGGCAGAGACGACGTGCTTGCCGTTCTCGAAGGCGGTGGTGAAGATTTCGGTCGCGGGGTGCTCGCCGCCGATGAGCTCGACGACGATATCGACGGCGGGGTCGGTGACGACGTCGTGCCAGTCGCTCGTAAAGGCCTCGCGCTCAATACCGGCAGCTTCGGCCTGCTCCCAGGCAAGCGCGCAGGCGCGGGTCAGCTTAAGGTCGATGCCGTAGGCGGCCAGGTACTCATCGTGGTGGCTCTTGATCAGACGGGCCACGCCGCCGCCGACGGTTCCAAGACCGATCAGACCGACGTTCACGGTGCGCAGGGGTTCGCTCATAGATAGCTCCTTCGTGCATCTTATGGATGGATTAACCGCTTAAAGGTTGAGTGCATTCTAGCGTGAACCGAGGGCGCGTGCTCGCCAGGCAACAGGAGTCGCACAAAACGGCACCCCCGAAACGCTGCGGAAACATTGGAAACATGCTCGCTACAAACGGAACTCCGTAACAAACTGTCAACGTTTGCACCATAAGGTTTGCCCTGTACCGCAAGACGGCCGCACCGCGGCCAGCGAAAAGGGGGACACCATGTTTAGCATCAACAACGTACTTAACCGCAGGAGTTTCTTGGCTGGCGCCGCGGCGCTCGGTGGCACCGCGGTGCTCGCTGGTTGCTCGTCGGGTGGCTCGGACGGCGGCTCCGCCGATGACGGTAAGACCTTCAAGATCGGTGTCATCGGCCCTCTGACCGGCGCCGCGGCAACCTATGGCGTTTCGGCCGAGAAGGGTGCCAAGCTCGCCGCCAAGGATTTCTCGACCAAGGACCTCAAACTCTCGCTTAAGTCCGAGGATGACGTCGCTGACGGCGAGAAGGCTATCAACGCCTTCAATACCCTGTGTGACTGGGGCATGCAGGCGCTCGTCGGTCCGGTCACCACCGGTGCTGCCGTCGCTGTCTCGGGCGAGATTGCCGACGACATGCTCATGGTCACGCCCTCGGCCTCGTCTCTCGATGTCACCAAGGATAAGACCACGGTCTTTCAGGTTTGCTTCACCGATCCCACTATGGGCGCCAGCGCCGCGAAGTTCTTGGCCGAGAAGTACGCGGACGCCAAGATCGCCTTGTTTTACAACTCCGGCGATACGTACAGCTCGGGTGTTGCCGATGCCTTTGCCGAGCAGGCCAAGGAGTCCAAACTTGATATCGTCGATACCGAGACCTTTAAGGACGATTCCTCCACGAGCTTTACCAACCAGCTCACCAAGGCCAAGGAGGCCGGCGCCACGCTCATCTTTGCGCCGATCTACTACACGCCGGCGTCCGTTTTGCTCAAGAACGCCAAGGACATGGGCTACGACATGACGCTCATGGGTACCGACGGCATGGACGGCCTGCTCTCTGTGGAGGGCTTCGATACCTCTCTTGCCGAGGGCGTACTGCTCATGACCCCGTTTTCGGCTGACGATGAGAAGAATGCCGACTTCGTCAAGGCCTATAAGGATGCCTACGACGAGACGCCCAACCAGTTTGCCGCCGACGCTTACGATTGCGTCCACGCCATCGCCGAGGCTATCGATAGGGCGGGGATTGACATTTCGGCCGACGGTGCCGACATTGCCGGCGACCTTGCCAAGGCCATGCGCAAGATCAAGATCGAGGGCCTGACAGGCGAGCTGACGTGGAATGACGAGGGCCAGGTCGAAAAGCCCGCCACAGCCTATGTGATCCAGGACGGCAAGTACATCGCCGCCTAAGTGCGCATAAAGCGCGACCGGTGAGGCCGTTTTATTCAGGGCAGGGACGCCTGTAACAGAACGGAAACATTACTTTCACACAATAAAGTGGCATTACTGCATAAAGTAATAGAAATACGCAGAACTATGGATAAATGAACAAATCCAAAGAAAAGTTGAAATAATCGCCACTTTCCTTAACTAAAGCGTCTAGTATTTTGCGAACGCCGAACACGGCGAAGGATGGCCTGTCGGGTAACCGAAACCCGACGAGATTTGAGAGGAGAGCCGCATGTCGAGCCTCACCGGTAAGTCATTGAACCCTGTTATGAATCGCAGGAGCGTTATCGCGAGCGCAGCAGGTCTGGGGGCGATGTCCATTCTAGCTGGTTGCTCCTCCAACGGCGGCGACAGCGGTTCCGCTTCGAGCGACGCTTCGTTTAAGATCGGTACCATCGGCCCGCTGACCGGCGCCAACGCGTCCTACGGCAAGTCCGTTACCCAGGGTGTCGAGCTTGGCTGTAAGGATTTCTCGACCAAAGAGCTGCCGCTTGCCAGCAAGGCCGAAGATGACCAGGCCGACGGCGAGAAGGCCGTCAACGCCTTCAACACCCTGCTCGACTGGGGCATGCAGGCCCTCGTCGGTCCGACCACCACGGGTGCGTCGGTTGCCGTTGCCGCAGAGTGTGGCAACGACCCCAAGACGTTCATGATCACCCCGTCCGCGTCCTCCGAGGACGTCACCGACGGCAAGGATTGCGTCTTCCAGGTTTGCTTCACCGACCCCAACCAGGGCGTCAACGCTGCCAAGTTCCTGGCGCAGAAGTATGCGGACGAGAAGTTCGTGCTGTTCTATAACTCCGGCGACGCCTATTCTTCGGGCATCGCAGATTCTTTTAAGGCCCAGGCCGCTGAGTCCAAGCTCGAGATTGTTGACGAGGAGACCTTTAAGGACGACTCCGCCACGAGCTTTACCAACCAGCTGACCAAGGCCAAGCAGGCCGGCGCCACCATGATCTTTGCGCCGATCTACTACACGCCGGCGTCCGTCCTGCTCAAGAACGCCAAGGACATGGGCTACGACGTCAAGATGATGGGCTGCGACGGCATGGACGGCATCCTGGGCGTTGAGGGCTTCGACACCTCTCTTGCTGAGGGTCTGCTGCTCATGACTCCGTTCTCCGCCGACGACGAGAAGAACGCCGACTTCGTCAACGCTTACAAGGATAAGTACGGCGATACCCCCGACCAGTTTGCCGCCGACGCCTACGACGGCGTGCACGCGGTGGCCGAGGCCCTCAAGGAGGCCGGTCTGGGAGTCGACGCCGATCCGACCGAGGCCGCCGAGAAGCTGTCGAAGGCTATGCTCAAGATTACCGTTGACGGTCTGACCGGCAAGCTCACCTGGAACGATAAGGGCCAGGTCCAAAAGGAGCCCACGGCTTACGTCATCACCGACGGCAAGTACGTACAGGCCTAATTGGCCGCCTTACATAGAGCGGTTTTGATCCCAAGCAGGGGAGGTTTTGGCCTTCCCTGCTTGCTTGGTATCTAGGGACGATGTAACGTCCCTGTTTCATACATCAACTGGAAACCTATTCGAAAGGGGGATGTGGAACATGACGGTCTTTATCCAATACCTGGTCAACGGCCTGTCCATGGGCAGCGTCTACGCCATCATCGCGTTGGGCTACACCATGGTCTACGGTATCGCCAAGATGCTGAACTTCGCTCACGGCGACGTCATCATGGTCGGTGCCTATGTCTCGTTCTGCGCCACGTCGTATCTCGGCCTCCCGGGCTGGGCATCTGTAGTTCTCTCTTGTGTGGCCTGCACGGTTCTCGGTGTTCTCATCGAGGGTCTGGCCTATAAGCCGCTGCGTCAAGCAGGCCCGCTGGCTGTTCTGATCACGGCCATCGGCGTGTCTTACTTCCTGCAGAACGCCGCGCAGCTTCTGTGGGGCGCCACGCCCAAGAACTTCACTTCGCTCGTCACCTTCCAGGTGCCGGAGTTCTTGGCCAAGTTCAACGTAAGCGCCGTCTCGCTCGTCACCATCGTCGCCTGCCTGGTTATCATGGCCGGCCTGATGTTCTTTACAGGTAAGACCAAGATGGGCAAGGCCATGCGCGCCGTGTCCGAGGACAAGGCTGCCGCTCAGCTCATGGGCATCAACGTCAACCGCACCATTTCGATGACGTTTGCCATCGGCTCTGCCCTTGCCGCCATCGCCGGCGTGCTGCTGTGCTCCTACTCGCCGGTGCTGCAGCCCACGACGGGTGCCATGCCTGGCATCAAGGCCTTCGACGCCGCCGTTTTCGGTGGCATCGGCTCCATCCCCGGCGCCTTTGTCGGTGGCATTCTCATCGGCATCATCGAGGCGATGGCGCAGGCCTACATTTCCACGAGCCTTGCCAACTCCATCGTCTTTGGTGTTCTGATCATCGTCCTGCTCGTCAAGCCTGCCGGCCTCTTGGGCAAGTACGTCCCCGAGAAGGTGTAGGTGAGCGGTATGAAGTTTCTTAAAGACAAGCAGACGCGTCACGACTTTGTTACGTACGCCATGTGCCTTGTGGCGTTCGCCATCGTGTTCTTTATGCAGTCTAACCACATGATACCGCGCATGATCGCCGGTCAGCTGGTTCCCATCACGGCCTATATCGTCATGGCCATCTCCCTTAACCTCGTCGTCGGCATCGCGGGCGACTTGTCGCTGGGCCACGCGGGCTTTATGAGCGTCGGCGCCTATACGGGCATCGTTACCGCTGTCGCACTGGAGAGCGCCGTTCCCTCCGATCCGGTGCGCCTGATCATCAGCATTGTGGTCGGCGCTATCGCCGCTGCCATCTTGGGCTTCTTGATTGGTATCCCGGTCCTGCGCCTGAGCGGCGACTATCTGGCCATCGTGACCCTGGCTTTTGGCGAGATCATCAAAGAGATCGTCACCTGCCTCATTGTGGGCGTCGACTCCCGCGGCCTGCACGTGATCTTTAACATCACGGGCAACTCTACGATCGACGACCTGCACCTGCTCGAGGACGGCACCGCCATCATCAAGGGCGCCCAGGGCGCCTCGGGCGTGTCGACGTACTCGACCTTCCTCGCCGGTGCCATCCTGGTCATGGTCGCACTCGTGATCGTGCTCAACCTGGTTCGCAGCCGTACCGGCCGTGCCATTATGGCCGTGCGCGATAACAAGATTGCAGCCGAGTCCGTAGGCATCTCCGTCACCGAGTACCGCATGATCGCCTTCGTGGTTTCCGCTGCCCTCGCCGGTGCTGCCGGAGCCCTCTTCGGCGGTAACTTCTCGCAGCTCTCCGCCACCAAGTTCGACTTCAACACGTCCATTCTCATCCTGGTGTTCGTGGTCCTGGGCGGTCTGGGCAATATGCGCGGCTCCGTCATCGCGGCGGCGTTGCTTACGGTGCTTCCCGAGCTGCTCCGTCAGTTCTCGGACTACCGCATGCTCATCTACGCCATCGTGCTGATCCTGGTCATGATTTTTACCAACAACCCGCAGCTCAAGGCGTTCTTCGGTCGCGTCAAGGACCGCTTTGCTTCCAAGAAGGAGGTGGCAGCCGATGCCCAGTAAATTTGAGTTCAAGAAGGGCAAGATGGTTCCGTATCCTTCTGGCGCCATCGTTCCCGACCGCGACCTGGGCGAGCGCCCGGCGCTCGAGTGCATCCACCTGGGCATTGAGTTCGGCGGTCTTAAGGCAGTCGACGACTTTAGCCTGACCATCGGCAAGACCGAGATCGCCGGTCTCATCGGCCCCAACGGTGCCGGCAAGACCACGGTCTTCAACCTGCTCACCAAGGTGTATCAGCCTACGCACGGCACCATCCTGCTCGACGGCGAGGACACCTCTGGCAAGTCGGTCTATCAGGTCAACCGCATGGGTATTGCCCGTACATTCCAGAACATTCGCCTGTTCAACACCATGACGGTGGAGGATAACGTTAAGGTTGGCCTGCACAACCAGGAGCGTTACTCCGGCTTTGAGGGCGTGCTGCGCCTGCCGACGTATTGGAAGCACGAGAAGGCCGCCCACGAACGCGCCATGGAGCTGCTGTCTATCTTTGATATGGAACATCTGGCAAACGAACAGGCCGGCTCGCTGCCTTACGGCGCTCAGCGCCGCCTGGAGATCGTCCGTGCACTTGCCACCAATCCCAAGCTGCTGCTGCTCGACGAGCCTGCCGCCGGCATGAACCCGTCCGAGACCGCGGAACTCATGGAGAACATCGTTAAGATCCGCGACACCTTCGGCATTGCCATCATGCTTATCGAGCACGACATGTCGCTCGTCATGAATATTTGCGAGGGTATCTGCGTGCTCAACTTTGGTAAGGTCATCGCCAAGGGCACGGCCGAGGAAATCCAGAACAACGACGCCGTTATCGAGGCATATCTGGGCAAGCAGGATAAGGGGGAGAACTAAATGGCAGAGCCGATGCTTTCCGTCTACAACATCAACGTCTGGTACGGCGCCATCCACGCCATCAAGGACATCTCCTTTAACGTCAACGAGGGCGAGATCGTTGCTCTGATCGGTGCGAACGGTGCCGGCAAGTCCACGACGCTCAAGACCGTCTCGGGCCTGCTGCGTTCCAAGACCGGCTCCATCAAGTTTATGGGCGAGGACATTACCCATACGCCCGCCGATAAGCTGGTGGGTAAGGGCCTGGCTCAGGTCCCCGAGGGCCGTCGCGCCTTTTTGCAGATGACGGTCGAGGAGAACTTGGAGATGGGCGCCTATACGCAGGCCAAGTCAACGGTGGCTCCGGGCCTTGAGCGCGTCTACGAGCAGTTTCCGCGCCTGAAGGAGCGCCGTCGCCAGGTCGCCGGCACTCTTTCGGGCGGCGAGCAGCAGATGCTCGTTATGGGGCGCGCCCTTATGAGTAACCCCAAACTGCTTATGCTCGACGAACCTTCCATGGGTCTGGCACCGATTCTGATCGAACAGATCTTCCAGATTGTCGAGGACCTGCACAAGGCCGGCACCACGGTGCTTCTGGTCGAGCAAAACGCGCAGATGGCTCTTTCCATCGCCACGCGCGGCTACGTGCTCGAGACCGGCAAGATCACCATGACCGGCACGGGCCAAGAACTCCTGCACGACGATAACGTGCGTAAGGCCTATCTGGGCGGTTAATTCATTCAACGAAGGGGCGCTGACTATCCCGGTCAGCGCCCCTTTTTTTGGTGCAAGGGGTCAGGTTACTTTGCACCATAAACAGTCCCTATTCCACCGCAACTTCATGGGGATGTGTGACAATGCCCGTCGGAAAACATCTGCTGTCTTTGGGGGTCTATCTATGCTGTACGAGTTTTGTGCCGAGAACTTTGAGCGAGTGCCAGCGGCCATCGAGGCCGGTGCGAGGCGCATTGAGCTGTGTGACAACCTCGCCGTCGGTGGTACCACGCCCTCGGCCGGCGTTATCAGCGCTACGACCAACTATGCCCACGAACACGATGCACGGGTGATGTGCATGATCCGTCCGCGTGGCGGCGACTTTCACTACAACCAGGATGAGCTGCGCATGATGGAGATGGACTTGGGCCTTGCCGTGAGTGCGGGCGTTGACGGCTTGGTCTTTGGCTGCTGCAAACCCTGCGCTGGCGGATGGGCGCTCGACGAACTTACGCTTGGCGCCCTCGTGATGGCTGCGGGCTGCGCGACCGAGGAATGTAAGCGTGATCCCATCGACATCACTTTCCACATGTCATTTGACCAGCTCTCGCCCGAGGCTCAGCTCGATGCGATTGATACACTTGCCGACTGCGGCGTTACGCGCATCCTCACGCATGGCGGCGCTGCCGGTACGTCGATCGAGGATAATTTCGATCACCTGACTCGTTTAATCGAGTATGCGGGCGATCGTTTGACCATCCTTCCCGGCGGCGGCATCACTACGGCAAATCGCGACGCGGTCGCGGCGGCGCTAGGCGTCTCCGAGCTCCATGGCACCAAGATCGTGCCGCTGGAGGTATAACCCGTGGCGC
>CAVEDI010000260.1:0-6600 GCA_963614405.1 Oscillospiraceae bacterium
TGGTTGCGAGCAAAACCTGGTCGCGCAAGCCCAGGCGTTCAAGCGAAGCGCCCACGCAAGCCTCGTTGCCGGGATAGAGATAGGCCGTGTCCAGATAATTAATCCCCTGCTCCACCGCACGGGAGATGATGGCATCGGCCGTCTTCGCATCCGGACGTCCCGGCGCACCGGGAAACCTCATGCAGCCCAGACCCAGAGCGGATATTCGGTTACCACTTTTAGGGTCAACGCGGTATTGCACGGCCCCTCCCCTCCCATCGAAGCCCTGACAAGGCGAAACAAACCCGTCACGTCATCGAAACACATCGGAATCGCAATTGAGAACGTATCGTAACGCAGCAGAAATCGAGCCGTCACGGCACCGCTTTAACATCAGCAAAAAGCCCGATGAAAGGAGTCGCCCATGCCCGCGCTCGACCTTTGGAACCTCGCATCCCAGCTCAAAAGTATCGATTATCGCTGGGTCGACCTCACCCACACGCTCTCGTGCGACACCCCGCACTGGTTTGGCTTTAAGCCGTTTGAGTCCACCGAGCTCTTCGACTATCTGCCCGACACGCCCGGGGACATGCTCGCGCCCAT
This sequence comes from Oscillospiraceae bacterium, assembly GCA_963614405.1. GTDB lineage: Bacteria > Actinomycetota > Coriobacteriia > Coriobacteriales > Coriobacteriaceae > Collinsella. The sequence continues at coordinate 583 of CAVEDI010000260.1, forward strand.
GCGCTGCTTTCAGTATTCGGTCGCCTCGCAATACGGCACCCACGTCGATGCACCGCGCCACTTCCATGTCGACGGCCGCTCCCTTGGCGAGATCGAGCCCATCGAGTTTATGCATCCGCTCTGTGTGATCGACAAGCACGAGGAGTGCGCCGCAAATCCCGACTACGTCCTGACCGTCGAGGACCTCAAAGCCTGGGAGGATGAGCACGGTCGCATTCCCAAGGACGCCTTTGTCGCCTTCCGCTCCGACTGGTCCAAGCTCGCCGACCTCGAAAACAAGGACGAGGACGGCCAGCCCCACTACCCCGGCTGGGACCTCGACGCCATCAAGTGGCTCGTTGAAGAACGCAACATCGGCGCTATCGGCCACGAGCCGGCTGACACCGACCCGGCGAGCGTGACCACGCGCGAGGACGCCTACCCCTACCCCGGCGAGCAATACATCCTCTCGGTCGACCGCTATCAGATCGAGGTCATGGACCATCTGGACGAGCTTCCCGCCACGGGTGCCGTCATCTTCTGCACCTTCCCCAAGGTCCGCGATGGCGTCGGATACCCCGCCCGCATCTTTGCGGTCTGCCCCGCAGCGTAACGTCCAGACAAACGTTTCTTTTTTATAACAGCTGCCCCGCGCACCCACCAATCACCCCGGCAGCATACAATCCATCAGGCGCCCCTTACGCGGGCGCTTTTTATATGGGGAGATGATTCACATGCAGATCAACAAGGTCACCTTTATCGGCAAGGGCGGCGTCGGCCTGCTCTACGGCAGCATGATTGCCAAGGCCCTCGGCAATGACGCCGTCCAATACGTTATGGATGACGCCCGTTTTGAGCGTCACGCGGGCGATGCGCTCACCGTCAACGGAAAGCCCTGTGCGCTCAAATCCGTCCGCGTCAGCGAGGCAGCGCCCGCCGATCTGGTCATCCTGACGGTCAAGACCACCGGTCTCGACCAAGCACTCAAGACCATGGAGCGTATCGTGGGACCCAACACGCTCATCGCCTCGCTGTGCAACGGCATTACGAGCGAGCAAAAGATTGCCGAACGCTTTGGCTGGGAGCATACCGTTCTTGGTATCTGCCAGGGCATGGACGCCGTGTTCCTCAACGGCGCGCTCACCTTTACCAATGCGGGCGAGATCCGCTTTGGCGCGGCGGCCGGCACGGACCCCGCGACCGTCGCCGCTATCGACGGGCTCTACACGCGCTGCGGCATCGCCCATACCGTCGAGCGCGACATTGCGCACCGCATGTGGGCCAAACTCATGCTCAACGACGGCATCAACCAGACCTGCATGGCCTACGGCGGGACCTACGGAAGCGCCACGGAGCCGGGCTCCGAGCAGCGTCGCTGCTTTGTTTCCGCCATGCGCGAAACGCTTGCGGTCGCCAATGCCGAGGGCGTTGAGCTGACCGAGGCAGACCTGACGCAAATGATGCACCTCATCGAGGGAATCGACCCCGCCGGTATGCCCTCGATGGCTCAAGACCGCATCGCAAGGCGCAAAACCGAGGTTGATGAGTTCGCGGGCACCATCTGCCGCCTCGCAGCCAAACACGATATCCAGGCACCGCAAAACGAGTGGCTCTATCGACGCATTCGCGATATCGAGAAAAGCTGGTAGCGCCGACGCGCCGCATTCAACAGCCTTAACAGCAAAACCGCCGCAAGGAACCCCCCCCCCCCTGCGGCGGCCTTCATCTTCGTCTATGACCGGCGGCCGATCTCACAACAGTTAGCGTTGCGACCCCGACACCTCGTCCTCATCGTCGCGACAAAGGACAACACCGGTGCTTCCCAGCAGCGTGGCCGCGATCAGCGCGCCGGCCACGATAGGAGCAGCCCCGCATGTCCCCAGCATGCCCGCGACGAGCGCGGCCGTGGGACCAAGGCAGCCAAGCATCAACGCGACGGCGGCAACGGCAATATCTCGAGCATTCACAAGACCACTTCCTCCAAGAGAAAGACCTTATTTCTCAAGAACCAGTGTGCCCCGCATCCATACGCCCAGCGTACCGCCACGGTAAGGGCTCTGTTAACTCAGACGCGCATAAAGAACGGGCGGCTTTACGTTGCCCTAAAGCTCGGTAAAGACGCCCGTCCGCCAAATATCCGTGATGCAGAAAAATTACCAACCGGTGTAGTAGTCGGTGGTTCCGGCAGCGCAGCCGGAGTCATAGACCTTGCAATCACCCTTGGAGCCCGTAAAGGTCGAGCCCTGGGCCATATCGCCCGCGGCAACAACGTAATAGCCGTCGGAATCGCGCCAAAAGCCCTCAGAATCCTGAGTCCATTCGCCCGTGCGATAGTGATAAAGCACATTGCTGCTGTAATAGGTCTCGCGGCGCCCGTTGTAGTTATTGACACCCGCAGAGCGCGTCAGGCCCGATCCGTTCGCGCAGGACGCGGCAGACGCGTAGGACGAAGTGTAACCGGCGTTGTAGTACGAAGCCTGGGCGGCCTCGGCAGCCTCCGCCTCGGCGGCAGCAGCCTCGAGCGCTTCGCGCTTGGCATCCTCAAGCGCAGTGCGCAGCTCATCGAGCTCGGTCGACTTCGCGTCGACCTCCCCCATCGTCAACAGGCTGCCCGCGCCATCGATACAGCCCTGCAGCACAGCGCGCTCGTCATCGGTGGCATAGCCACCGTACATGTTCATGATAATCTGAGCGCGCATCTCCAGGGAATCGTGCTTGGCCTCCATCGAGGCGTTCCACTCCTGCATGGAACCATAACCATCGCCGCGATAGTCAACGGGCTGCACCAGCGTCGTCTCGGACGGCGTAGATCCAACCGTATCGGACAGTGTTGCGGCGTGGGCATCAGTTGCACCGGCGCCCGCCAAAAGTGCCACGGTCAGAGCGGCGGAAAGGGCGGCGGCTTTCGGTTTTCGTGAATCAATCCTCATGTAGCTGGAAACCTCCGTAGTGCGTTTTTGCTGCGTTTGAGCTGCGTGTGATTCGATCGCGCTGCATAGTACCCCGAGCAAATCGCGACCTGCGGTTTTACTTAAAAGGCGCACGTCAATTGCGTAAAACTCACATCCTCTCAACAGGAGTTTTCCACAACTCGAATGCATAAAGCGTGTCAAAAACCCTGTTTTTGCGCCCTCTCTATGCAAAAAAGGCGCCTGTGCAACCATTGTTCGCACAGGCGCCTTGAGCAGGCATTTTATACAGTTATACCTATCGAGTCGCAAGGGGTCCTTGCACAAGTCGCCTTACTCGTCCAGCGCGGCGAAGGCCTGCTTCAGATCCCAAATGATATCCTCGGCATTCTCGGTACCGATGGAAAGACGGATCGTGGAGGACGTGATGTTCTGCTCGGCGAGCTCCTCGGCAGAGAGCTGGGAGTGCGTGGTGGTAGCCGGGTGCACGACGAGCGACTTGACGTCGGCCACGTTGGCGAGCAGCGAGAACACCTGCAGATGATCGATGAACTTCCAGGCGGCCTCCTGGCCACCCTTAATCTCAAAGGTAAAGATCGAGGCACCGCCGTTGGGGAAATATTGCTTGTAGAGCTCATGGTCGGGGTGCTCAGGCAGGCTCGGGTGGTTCACCTTGGCAACATGGCTGTCGCTGGCAAGGAACTCAACGACCTTCTTGGTGTTCTCGACATGGCGGTCGACGCGCAGCGACAGGGTCTCGGTGCCCTGGAGCAGAATCCAGGCGTTGAACGGGCTGATGCAAGCGCCCTCGTCACGCAGCAGGATGGCGCGGACATAGGTCGCGAAGGCGGCAGGGCCGGCAGCCTCGGCAAACGAGACGCCATGGTAGGAGGGGTTGGGCTCGGCGATCTGCGCATACTTGCCGCTCGCCTTCCAGTCAAAGTTGCCGCCATCGACAATCACACCGCCCAGCGAGGTACCGTGGCCGCCGATGAACTTGGTTGCGGAGTGGACGACGATGTTGGCACCATGCTCCAGCGGACGGAACAGATACGGGGTACCGAAGGTGTTGTCGACGACAACCGGCAGACCGTGCTTCTTGGCGATCTCGGAGATGGCGTCGATGTTGGGGATGTCGGAGTTGGGGTTGCCGAGCGTCTCGAGATAGATGACCGTGGTGCTGTCCTTGATGGCGCCCTCGACCTCTTCCAAGTTATGCGCATCGACAAACGTGGTCTCGACGCCAAACTGGGAGAGCGTATGCTCCAGCAGGTTGTAGGAGCCACCGTAGATGGTCTTCTGGGCAACCACGTGGTCGCCGGCCTGAGCAAGAGCCTGCAGGGTATAGGTGATGGCAGCAGCACCGGAGGCGACGGCGAGACCTGCCACGCCACCCTCGAGTGCGGCGATACGGTCCTCGAAGACGCTCTGGGTGGAGTTGGTCAGACGGCCGTAGATGTTACCGGCATCGGCAAGACCAAAGCGGTCGGCGGCGTGCTGGGAGTTGCGGAACACATAGCTCGTGGTCTGGTAGATAGGCACGGCACGGGAGTCGGATGCAGGATCGGCGCTCTCCTGGCCAACGTGAAGCTGCAGGGTGTCGAAACCAAAGGTGTGCTCGGGGTTGTTGATAAACTGGCTCATGATGATCTCCTTGATCGAATATAAGTAATAAGAGTAAGAGAAGTAAGTGGCTGTCTCCTGATCACGCCGACGGGCGCAAACAGGAGCCCGGCATTCGTCTTGGTAAGCAATTCATATGCGGGCCTCCTTTCGCATCCCGGTTCCGTGGTCGGCTTAATTACCTACCGCCTTTGTGTGTTTTGAATAGTACGAGCATTGTTTCCCTCGGTCAATCACTTAAAAGCGCTAACTTGTTATCGGTTTTATAGATAACACTCGAAAGGACGGGCGCCGATGACCCTCCAGCAGCTTCGCTTTTTGATCGCCGTGGCAGAGTCCGGTTCGATCAACGCCGCAGCCCAGCGCCTCTATACGGCGCAGTCCAATATCTCCAATGCCGTCAAAAGCCTGGAGCAGGAACTTCATATCGAAATCTTTACGCGCTCCAGCCGCGGTGCTGCACTCACCAACGACGGCACCGAGCTTTTGGGTTATGCACGCCAGGTCGTAGAGCAGGCCGACATGCTCGAGGCCCGCTACGAGGACGGCGGTACACCTCAGGCCCGCCTCGCCATCTCGGCCCAACACTACGCGTTTTCGGTCGAGGCCTTTGTCAACGTCGTCGAGCGCTGCCGCGACAGCAAGTTCGAGTTCATCATGCGCGAGACCACCACGGCGCAGATCATCGACGACGTCCGTGCGTTTCGCAGCGACATCGGCATCCTCTATCTGGACGACTTTAACGCCCGCGTCCTGCAGAAGGCCTTCGCCGATGCCCGAGCGAGCTTTCATCCCCTCTTTGATGCGAAAGTCCACGTGTTCGTCAGCGAACGCCACCCGCTCGCCCGCCGCGCGCAGCTGTCGCTTGCCGACCTCACACCCTATACGCGCTATAGCTTTGAGCAGGGCACCTCTAATTCCTTCTATTACTCCGAGGAACCGTTTAGCTATATTCCCTGCAACCGCAATATCCGCGTATCCGACCGCGGGACGCTCACCAACCTGCTGATAACCTCGAACGGCTATGCGCTGTCGACCGGCGTACTCTCCAGCGAAATGCAGTGGGGCATGGCCTCGATCCCCTTGGCAGACGCCCCGACGATGCATGTGGGCTACATCATGCACGACGATCGCAAGCCCTCTCCCCTCTTGCAGCAATACCTCGACGAACTCAACCGCATCATCCATGCCAACCAACTGTCGGAAGACGGGGTAGAAATCGTAGATTGCTAGCCCCCGGCGGGCATGGCGCTACAATGGTCACTCACACGAAACGTACCCAACGAAAGGAACCATGTGAAGGTCATCATCTATACCGACGGCTCGGCCCGATCAAATCCGGGACGCGGCGGCTACGGCGCCGTGCTCAAATACACCAACCCCGCCGGCAAGACCTTCACCTCTGAGCTTTCGCGCGGCTACGCCAAGACCACCAACAACCGCATGGAGCTCATGGCCGTTATCGTGGCACTCGAGGCGCTCAACCGCCCCTGCGACGTCGAAGTCC
>CAVEDI010000261.1:0-9809 GCA_963614405.1 Oscillospiraceae bacterium
GTTCAAGAAAAACCGAAGCGAGTACTACCGGCAACTCACATCCGTAAGGGAGAGAGGCACTTACGAGGAATGGATAGAGTTTTTCTGCAACAGTCTTCTCGAGAGTGCGAAGGACTCGGTAGGGTCTTTAAAAAACCTTGTTGACCTCCATAACCGTTCCACAGCAACCATTACCGAAAATCTCGGAAGGACTGCTGCGAACGGGCAAAGGCTGTTGGGCATTCTTGAAGAGCACCCCATCGTCGACACCGCATTCATCGCTGCCCAACTCGATATCGGCAGGAGTACCGCGAGCTCGCTCGTCAAATCATTTGAAGAATTGGGTATCCTCCGTCCGCTCGACGAGTCAAGACAGAGATACCGGCAGTACGGGTATGAAGAGTATCTTTCGATTCTCAGGGAAGACGCCGAGCCGATTAGATAGGCATCGCAACCCAGGCAAATTAAAGCGAGCGCGGATAATCTCCCACTTTGAGCCCGCACACAGGCCAAAAACGGGAGATTATCCACGCTCATTCCTGAGTAGTCATTTATGAACGTCCCCAATGACTAGTCCGGCAACGCCGATGTTTCGGCAACGACAGCGAGCGAGCCGCATTCGGAGCAAGACGACGCCGCAGGTAGAGAACGGACAGCGAGCGGGTCGCATTTGAGACAAGGTGACGTGAAACGAAAGGGCGCTGACCTTCTGGTCGCGCCCTTGAAGTTGAACGTCAGATTGTCCAAATGCGGCCCGCGCAGCGTCGAGCAGTTACGGCGTTTGGTAAAACGCCGTAACTAACGTGCTCCGTACTTCTCGTAGTAGGCGTCGATGGCAGCCTTGAGTTCGTCATCAATGACGACCTTGCCGTCGATCTCGTGGTTGTAGAGGGTCTCGACGACCTCGGCCATGGAGACGATGCTCGCGACGGGGAAACCGTACTTGGCCTCGATCTCCTTCTGCGCGGTGGTCACACCGCCCTTGCCGACCTCCATGCGGTTGAGGGACACGATCAGGCCCTTGATCTCGACATCGGCAGCAGCCTTGACCTTGGGATAGGTCTCGTCGATGGACTTACCGCTGGTGGTGACGTCCTCGACCATGACCACGCGGTCGCCGTCCTGGGGCTCATAGCCCAGCAGGTTACCCTTGTCGGCGCCGTGGTCCTTGGCCTCCTTGCGGTCGCAGCAGTACTTGACCTCCTTGCCGTACAGCTCGTGGTAGGCAATGGCGGTCACGACAGCCAGCGGAATACCCTTGTAGGCCGGTCCAAACAGCACGTCAAAGTCGTCGCCAAAGTTATCGTGGATGGCCTGGGCGTAATACTCGCCCAGCTTCTTGAGCTGATAGCCCGTCACGTAAGCGCCGGCGTTCATAAAGAACGGGGACTGACGGCCGCTCTTGAGCGTAAAGCTGCCGAACTTAAGAACGTCGGACTCGACCATAAACTTGATGAACTCTTGCTTGTAAGCCTCCATGCGGGCTCCTCTCGTAATCGCGTACGTGCCTTCCAGTTTAGCGCAGGCGAAGCGTCGATGCGGGTGCGCTTTGAGGCCACGGCATTCTGTAAAGGCTTTGTCAGGGGGAATGGTTTTCCGAACAATGGGGTTGACATGTCAAACCCCCTCATCAAGAATACGGGCGGATTAAAAAGGGGTACGAGATACCCAAAGTGCGCTGCGCTCAGCCTTTAGGAGGTGTGCCATGGAAGGCAGTCCTAGTCGAAAAACCTGCATGTCGCCCTCGGCACGCCGCGAGGACTCCGCACACGCATAAACGCCACCGGCAGATCGCCAAAACCACCGCAAAGGCGCGCTGCACCCTTTGTGGGCTCAAGAGCTTGACGTGAGCGACATCTAGGTTTTTTGAAGCAAATACGACACGTACGCTAACTCCCCTCAACAAGGAGGACCCTATGCTGATGCTCAAAACCGTCACGGTACTCGAAGCCATCTCCAAGCGCCGCCGCACGGCGCGCCCTGCCGCTCATACCGGCCTGTCCAAGAACACCATATTCGCCGCCACCCATAGTGCCGAGGACGCCCTCGTACTGCTTGACGCCACGGCAGGCGGCCTCACCGCCAATCAGGCCACCGAGCGCCTGAACGCCATCGGCCCCAACACCATCGAGGCGCCGACCAAGACGCTCGCCCGCCGCATCGCCGACGCGTTCATCGATCCCTTCGCCGGCATCCTCGCCGCGCTCGCACTGGTCTCGCTCTACATCGACGTGCTCGCCGTGCCCGAGCCGCAGCGCGACCCCTCCACGGTCATCGTCATCGGCATCATGCTGCTGGTATCGGGCGGCATGAAGTTTATCCAGGAAGCCCGCAGCGGCAATGCGGCCGAGGCCCTCAAGGACCTGGTCTCCAACACTTGCACCGCCCTGCGCGACGGCGAGCGCATCGAGATCCCCTTCGACGAGCTCGTCCCCGGCGATGTAATCCGTCTCTCTGCCGGCGATATGGTGCCGGCAGATGCCCGCATCATCACCGCGCGCGACCTGTTTGTGATCGAGTCCGCACTCACCGGCGAGAGCGAGGCCGTCGAGAAGACCACCGCCGTCACCGTCGTCGAGGGCGCCGACGGCTCCGCACTTCCACTCTCTGCCTGCAAGAACATCGTCTTTACCGGCACCTCCGTGCAAAACGGCGCCGCCATGGCGCTTGTCGTTGCCACCGGCTCGGACACCTACCTGGGCGGCATCGCCAAGATGCTCAACGGGCGCGGCGAAAAGAGCGCGTTTGACCGCGGCGTCTCGAGCGTCTCCATGCTGCTGGTGCGCCTGATGCTCGTTATGGCGCCGGCCGTCTTTGCCATCAACGCCGCCACCAAGGGCAACGTCATCGACGCGCTGCTGTTCGCCACGAGCGTGGCCGTGGGCATCACGCCGCAGATGCTTCCCGTCATCGTGACCACGAGCCTATCGCAGGGCGCCAAGGACCTCGCCCGTTGCCAGGTTATCGTCAAGGAGCTGCCGGCGATTCAAAACCTCGGCGCGATGGACGTCCTGTGCTGCGACAAGACCGGCACCCTCACCGAAGACCGCATCGTGCTCGAGCGCTATCTCAGCACCGACGGCAACGAAGACGCACGCGTGCTGCGCCATGCATTTTTGAATAGCTTCTTCCAGACCGGCCTCAAAAACCTTATCGACCTGGCCGTAATCGACCGTGCCGATGTGACGCCCTCGACCGTCGCACCCGATTCCATGCTGGGCCAGAGCCTGCGCGACCGCTACACCAAGGTCGACGAGGTTCCCTTCGATTTCTCGCGCCGTCGCCTGAGCGTAGTTGTCGCCGACGCCCAAGGCAAAACCCAGATGGTTACCAAGGGCGCTGCCGAGGAAATGCTCGAGATCTGCTCCTTTGTCGAGATCGATGGCATCGCTCAGCCGCTCACCGACGAGAAGCTCGCCCAGATTCGCAAGCAGATCGCCGGACTTAACGCCGAGGGCCTACGCGTAATTGCCGTGGCGCAGAAGACCAATCCGCGCTGCGTGGGCGAGTTTGGCATCGCCGACGAGTGCGACATGGTGCTGATGGGCTTTTTGGCCTTCCTCGATCCGCCCAAAGCAAGTGCCGCGGGCGCCGTCGCCACCCTCGAGGCCAAGGGCGTGGCGGTCAAGGTCCTAACCGGCGACAACGACCGCGTCGCCGCCACCGTCTGCGAGCAGATTGGTATCGATGCGAGCAACGTCTTGCTCGGCTCCGAGATCGATGCGCTCGATGACGCCGAACTTGCCGAGCGCGCCGAGAAAACCCACCTCTTCGCCAAGCTCTCGCCGCTGCAGAAGGCGCGCCTGGTACGTGTCATGCGCGAGATGCTCGGCCACACCGTGGGCTTTATGGGCGACGGCATCAACGACGCCGCCGCCATGCGTGCGAGCGATTGCGGCATCTCGGTCGATTCGGCCGTCGATATTGCCAAGGAATCCGCCGATATCATCTTGCTTCAGAAGGACCTGGGCGTGCTCGAGCGCGGCACCATCGAAGGCCGCCGCACTTACGGCAACCTGCTCAAGTACCTCAAGACCACGGTGAGCTCCAACTTTGGCAATGTGCTGTCCGTGACCGTCGCGAGCCTGTTCTTGCCGTTTTTGCCCATGAGCGCCCTGCAGCTGGTACTGCTGTCGCTGGTCTACGAGATCGTGTGCATCGCACTGCCGTGGGACACCGTCGATGACGCCTGGACTGCCCGCCCGCGTGCCTGGGACGCCGCGTCCATCAAGGGCTTTATGCTCGAGCTGGGCCCCGTGAGCTCGCTGTTTGACATCGTGACCTTCGCCGCGCTCTTCTTTGTCGTGTGCCCCGCCGCCGTGGACGCAAGCTGGTCCGAGCTTGCCGCCGCGGGCGACGTCGCGGGTATGGCGACCTTTGCTGCGCTCTTCCAGAGCGGCTGGTTTGTCGAGTCCATGTGGTCGCAGACACTCGTGGTCCACATGTTGCGCTCCCCGAATCTGCCGAGCCCACGCGACCACGCCGCGCCCGCATTGTGCGTTCTTACCGTGCTGGGCCTGGCGCTCGTCACCTGGCTGCCGGCAAGCCCCATCGCCGATGCGCTCGGCCTCATGCCGCTGCCCACGAGCTTTTTTGGGCTGCTCATTGGCATCGTTACCGCCTATATCGCGCTCACCCAGCTGGCAAAGTGCCGCTACATTGCCCGCCACGGCGAGCTGCTGTAGCAAGTAGACGGAAAACACCCTGCCAGCTGCCGTTGCCACTACCACAGCTGCCAACGCCGCTGCCGCTGCCTCTGCCGCCGCCGCAGTCTATCCCCCCAGCAGTTGCGGTGAAATAGTTCCTGTTTAAAGCCCCGTGACTTTAATTTAGGGACTATTCCACCGCAACTTATTGGGAGATTAGCTAGTCCTTGGGTGTCCAGGACCAGAAGAAGTTGATGAGGGCCACGCGCGAGGCGGTACCGGCTTTTTTGTTGATCGAAGAAATGTGGCGATAGAGCGTGGAGCGCGAAAGGAAGAGCGTTGTGGCGATGTCCTGAACGCTCTGGTCCGAAACGACCAAGACCTCAAGAATATCGCGCTCGCGCTCTGTAAGCCCAAAGGTGGCGACGAAGGCATCAAGGCGTTCATCGGACGTGAGCTCCGCTGCCTCCACGGGCTCGGGGTCGGAGCATGTGGGCGCAAGATCCCCACCAAGATCGTCGGTGGCAAGCGGCAGTCCGTCCCGCATCGCGGCATCATCGGCTCGTTGCCCCAACTGCCCCAGCAGCGTAATCGCAATGCCCACAAACATCACGAGCGCCGCACCGACCGCAGCCAGCACATTTTGACTCGAGATAATCGCCACTGCCGGCGCCGTCACGAACATCGAGCACACGTTGTTGACAACGCGACCCATGCACGGCCAAAAATATGACCAGCGCGCATAGAGCGAGACGGCGGCATATTTTGTGGTAAAGAACACCACGAAAAAGCCCGAGCCCAGATAAAAGATGATCGTGGCAGCAAGCTCGTTGCCGCCATTGCCATCGACGATGAGCACAAAGAACGAAAGCGTGGACAGTATGGCGGCACATGTCATGCCGATATTCATATACGAGCGGCCGTGCAGGTCAAATAGTGCGCCAGCGACCAACGAGCTCACGACAAGCAGCAGGCGCGGCCAATCGCCCAAATCGACGGCTCCGACAGCATGCAGGGTCGTGAAGCCCGCGTTGAGAGCGGCGAATACGCCGGAAAGATACGCCGTCGCCACGGTCAGGCGAACTACGGCGCGACGGAATGCCGCCTTTGCCTCGGGATCGTCATGCCACTTGGCGCCATATTCCAGAGCATCTACCGAAAGCCCGGCAGCACTGGGTTCAAAGTTGGGATTGGACTCGTCGCGCAGCTTGGCGCGTCGGGCACCGTGGAGCAACGCCACCTGCGCGATCGCGCAGACGACCAGAAAAGCCTGCTGAGGAATGCCGGCAGGCATCACCATGTGGTTGAGCACCTGCACCAGAACGCCCATGGCATAGGAAAGTGCAGCCGCACGCGCCAAGCAGGGCGTCCGTGCAAAGCGCCGCGCAAAGTTTGCATGGGCAGTCGATCCGCAGTAGCCCAGCGCGCAGCACGCCACCAAACCGCCGGCAATTACCACCTCAACCTGAACCGCCATAATCAACAGCAGCAATGCCGCCACCAGCAAAACGCCCGTAACGTCACTCGTTGCTTCAATGGCATGGGGACGGCGATAGTACAGAATAGGACGCACAAAAAAGCCAATCACGCTCGCGCCGATAACAAGGCTCTCATAAATAACAACCTCGTCCGGAGACACGAACTCGGCCATGCGCACGTCAAAGAGATACTCGCACGCCAAAAACGTGAAGAAGAACAGCGCCAGGCATATAATCTCCCGAATGCCCCGACGCAAATATGCGGTTGTGTCTCCCATGCCCCTCATGGTTAACCCCCAGCCGCTCAATTGTCTGGAAATCTATTTTAATACAGAACAAGTCTCAATATCGAAGCCAGGCTCGAAATGCTGCAAATTTGACCCCAGCCGTTCACGTCACACCGCGGTTTTGAGCCTCATGGACCAGAAGGGACACGCGCGGCCTCAAGCTCGGCAAGGAGTGTCTCCAACTACCACTCATTTAAGTACGTCCCCAATGAGTGGCGCCCAGCGACTAGTCGTTTAAGAACGTCCCCGGCGACTAGTCAAAAATGGGCCATGTGTCCCAGCTGTGGAGACTCCTTGAGCCGTCTGGGTATCGCGAAGGATCGCGCACTCCCCCATCATCAAAAGTGACACACGCTACCAGTTGATGGGAGGCAGCCATGGGCTTCTTTGACAAGATGTTCGAGAAGAAAGAGTGCGCGATTTGCGGTACCGAGCTGGGACTTCTAGGTAAGACAAAAATCAATGAAGGCTACCTGTGCAAAGAGTGCGCCGGCAAGCTCTCCCCCTACTTTCACGGCTATCGCTCCAGCACCGCGGACGACATCCGTGAGCAACTCGCCTACCGCGAGGCCAACGCCGAGCGCCTGTCTTCGTTCAACCCCACGCGCACGCTTTCTGCCGGGCGCACCAATATCATGCTCGATGAGGACGCGGGCCTGCTGATCATCACTTCGCAGAGCCGCTGGCGCGACGCTAATCCCGACATCATCGAGTTCTCGCAGGTACTCGGCTGCGATATGGATATCGACGAGCAGCGCACCGAGATCTATCGCGAGACCAAGGACGGCGAGCGCGAGAGCTACAACCCGCCGCGCTACGACCTGGATTACGACTTTAATCTGACCATCCACGTCAACACGCCGTACTTTACCGAGATCAACCTGCGCGTGAACGACTCCACCATCGATCAGCGCGGCTCCATCGAATATCGCGAGGCCAAGCGCCAGGCAACCGAAGTCCGCGATGCGCTGGTGCAGCTGCGCCAGGAGACGCGCGACAGCGTCGTGGCCGCCAAGGCCCCCAAGACCGCGGTGACCTGCCCCTTCTGCGGAGCCACCACCATTCCCGATGCCAGCGGGCGCTGCGAATACTGCGGCGGCGCCATCGGCGCATAGCCCCCGGCACGGAAAGGACCGATCATGGCCTTCGAGAGCGTTAACTATCAGTGCCCTGCCTGCGGTGGCCCCTTGCATTTTGCAAGCGCCGAGCAAAAGCTCGTCTGCGACTACTGCGATTCTCGTTTTGAAGTCGAAGAGGTCGAGGCCCTCTATCGCGAGCGCCAGGACAAGGCAGATGCCAAAGCCGATGCAGCAGCCGCAACGCCCAAGCCCGTCGCCGACGACGCGGTGCAGGAGCTCGCCCAAAACGCCGGCTACATCTGCTCGTCGTGCGGCGCCGAGCTCGTGTCCGACGGCACCGTCGCCGTCACCACCTGTCCGTACTGCGGCAACTCCGCCGTGGCGCCCGGCCAGCTCTCGGGCGACTTCTCGCCCGACCTGGTGATCCCGTTTAAGCTCGGACGCGACGATGTCACGGCCGCACTCAAGGAGCACTACAAGGGCAAGATCCTGCTGCCCAAGAGCTTTGTCACCGGCAACCATATCGACGAAGTCCAAGGCGTTTACGTGCCGTTTTGGCTCTACGGCGCCCGCGTGGACGGCGAAGTGTACTTTGACGCGACCAACGAGACCGTGACCGAGGAATCCGACCGCACCGTCACGACCACCGACCACTACGATGCCTACCGCAAGGGAAATATCTCGTTTAAGCACGTGCCCGTCGACGGATCGTCCAAGATGCCCGACGGCCACATGGACGCCATCGAGCCGTTTGACTACGCCGCACTGCGCCCGTTTTCGGTCGCGTATATGCCCGGTTACATCGCCAACCGCTACGACGAGGATTGCGAAACCTGCAAGGCGCGTGCCGAGCGCCGCATGGAGGAGAGCACGATCTCGGCCCTGCGCGAGACCGTCGTCGACGAGTATGACGACGCCACGGTCGAAAGCAAGCAGCTCGACTACACCTGGGAAGACAGCGATTACGCCCTGTTCCCCGTGTGGATGCTTTCCACCTCGTGGAACGGCAAGAGCTATCTGTTTGCCATGAACGGCCAGACCGGTCGCATGGTCGGCGAGCTCCCCTACTCCAAGCCCAAGCTCGCCATCGCCTCGGTGCTGTTCTTCGTGATCGGATTTATCCTCTCCCAGATTCTCTTTATGGGGGAATACGCCTTCGATCCGGATTACCTCACCTTTGATATCGAGGGCGTCCTCATCAACATCGTCGCGCCGCTAATCATCGTAATCATCGGAGACGTGCTACTGGTAGGCCAGCTCAAGACGGCCAACGAGGCCACCCACGCCGACGAGTACTGCGGCGAGCTCGACCTGACCGAGAAGCACGACACCTTCAGCCACACCGAGACCACCGTTGTCATGAAAGACGACAAGGACGACTAAGCAATCCAACCAATACCACCCGGCCTTTGACGAGAAAGGAAGATTACCATGGGACTCTTGAAAGCTGGATTGGGAGCTGCCGGCGGCGTCATGGCCGACCAGTGGAAGGAATTTATCTATTGCGAATCGATGCCTGCTGACGTCTTGGCCTGCAAGGGCAGCAAACGCACCGGTGGCCGCAGCTCCAACACGCGCGGCGAGGACAACGTCATCTCCAACGGCTCCGTCATCGCCGTCAACGACGGCCAGGGCATGCTCGTGGTGCAAAACGGCAAGATCATCGAGGTCGCGCTGGAGCCCGGCGAGTTTGTCTTTGACACCGGCAGCGAGCCGAGCGTCTTTAGCGGCAACCTGGGCGATTCCATCAAGGAGACCTTCGCCAATATCGGCAGCCGCTTTACCTTTGGCGGCGACGCGGGCAAGGACCAACGCGTCTACTTCATCAACACCAAGGAAATCATCGGCAACAAGTACGGCACCGCCTCGCCCGTGCCCTTCCGCGTGGTCGATAACAACATTGGCCTGGACGTCGACATCTCCGTGCGCTGCAACGGCGAGTATTCGTACCGCATCACCAACCCGCTGCTGTTCTACACCAACGTATGCGGCAACGTGACCGATAGCTATACGCGCGACAAGATCGACAGCCAGCTTAAGTCCGAGCTGCTCACCGCCCTGCAGCCCGCCTTTGCCAAGATTTCGGAGATGGGCATCCGCTACAGCGCCATCCCCGGCCACACCACCGAGCTCGCCCGTGCGCTCAACGAGGTCCTCTCTGCCGACTGGCGTGACCTGCGTGGCGTCGAGATCGTGAGCTTTGGCGTCAACTCCATCGCCGCCTCGCAAGAGGACGAGCAGATGATCAAGGACCTGCAGAAAGCCGCGGTCATGCGCGATCCCACTATGGCGGCAGCCAACATTGCCAGCGCCCAGAGCGACGCAATGCGCGCGGCAGCC
>CAVEDI010000262.1:0-5764 GCA_963614405.1 Oscillospiraceae bacterium
GGCCGCGCTCACGCTGCTGCTCGACTGCCTTAAGGGCGCCATCTGCGTTGTCATTGCCCGTCCGCTCATCGCGAGCGTGGGCTACGGCTTCCCCGTGAGCATCATGGCTCCCGGTGCCGCCGGCGACTGGATGCTCGGCGTCATTTGCCTGGCTGCCGTGTGGGGACACATCTTCTCGCCCTACCTTAACTTCCACGGCGGTAAGGGTATCGCCGTGGGCCTGGGCGTGATTCTTGCCTGGTATTGGCCCATTGGCTTGTCGCTGCTGGGCATGTTTATCGTGGCCGTTGCCATCACCAAGTACGTGTCGGTGGGCTCGCTTGCCGCCGCCATCGGTCTTCCCATCGCTGCCTGCGCGGTCTTTCCGTACAGCAGCCTGGGACTTAAGTTTTGCATGGCGATGATCGGCATCACCGTGGTGTGGGCCCATCGTGCGAACATCAAAAAGCTCATGACCGGTAAGGAGTCCAAGCTCTCGTTTACCAAGCGCGTCACCGAGCCCGACGATAAGTAGGAGAGAGTCATGAATGTTGCGCTGATTGGCTCTGGCTCGTGGGGAACCGCCGTCGCCGGCCTTGCCGCCGCGCGAGCCGTGCGCGTAACCATGTGGGCCCATAGCGAGCAGACGGCCGCCGGCATTAACGGTGAGCACCGCAACCCCCGCTACCTTGTGGGCTACGAGCTGCCGGACAACGTGGTAGCAACGACCGAGCTCGCCCAGGCGCTCGACGGTGCCGATGCGATCATCTTTGCCGTGCCCTCCACGCACTTGCGCGACGTGTGCCATCGGGCAGCGCCCTTTATCGCCGCCGATACCCCGGTGCTCTGCCTCACCAAGGGTATTGAGCCCGAGTCTGGCCTGCTCATGAGCGAGGTCATCGCCAGTGAGATCGGCAACGAGGCACGTGTCGCGGCGCTTTCGGGCCCCAACCATGCCGAGGAGATCTGCCGCGGCGGACTTTCTGCCGCCGTCATCACCAGCAAAGACGCGCAGGTAGGGGAGACCTTTAAGGACCTGCTCCTGTCCACGGCCTTCCGCATCTACCTGTCGCAGGACATGACCGGTGTCGAGGTCTGCGGCGCCATGAAAAATGTCATCGCCATCGTGTGCGGCATCTCCGCCGGCACCGGCGCGGGCGACAACACGCTCGCCCTTATCATGACGCGCGGCCTAGCCGAGATCAGCCGTCTGGTGCACGCCCGCGGCGGTCAAGCTATGACCTGCATGGGACTTGCCGGCATGGGAGACCTCATTGCCACCTGTACCTCGGAGCATTCGCGCAACCGCACCTTTGGCTACGAGTTTGCCCACGGCGTTTCGCTCGACGAGTACCAGACGCGCACGCATATGGTTGTCGAGGGCGCCGTCGCGGCCCGCAGCGTCAGCGAACTTGCCCGTTCACTGGGCGTAGACATTCCGCTCACCTTTGCCGTGGAGCAAACTCTCTACAACGGTGTTACTTTGGATAGGGCGCTCGAGATTCTTACCGATCGCGTCCCTTCTCAAGAGTTCTACGGACTCACCGACTAGCGCAGAAAGGCTTCTACCATGGGTTCCATCAAAATCGCTCCGTCTGTCCTTTCGGCCGACATGGCCAACCTCAAGGGCGAACTCGACAAGATCGCCGGCGCCGACTACGTGCACTTCGACGTTATGGACGGTCACTTTACCGGCAACCTCACCTTTGGCGTTGACATCCTTAAGGCCGTCAAGCGCTCCACCGATGTACCGGTCGACGCGCACCTGATGGTGTCGAACCCCGACGAGACGGTCGATTGGTACGCCGACGCCGGTGCCGACATGATCACCGTGCACTACGAGGCTTCCACGCACCTGCACCGCACGCTCACCCATCTGCAGCAGCGCGGCGTCAAGGCCGGTGTGGTGCTCAACCCCGCCACCCCCGTGTGCGTGCTCGAGAGCATCATCGACGTCGTCGATATGGTGCTGCTGATGAGCGTGAACCCGGGCTTTGGCGGCCAGAGCTTTATCCCGGGCACCATCGCTAAGCTCCACGAGCTCAAAGCCATGTGCGAGCGCCACGGCGTGTCGCCCATGATCGAGGTCGACGGCGGCATCTCTTCCAAGAACATCGCCGAGGTCGTCAAGGCCGGCGCCAACGTGCTCGTAGCCGGCTCTGCCGTATTTAAGTCCGAAGATCCCGCCGCCGAGGTTGCGCTGCTGCAAAAGCTGGGCAACGAGGCCGCACAGGAGGCATAAACCCTTATGACCGCAGGTCAAAACCGCATACCCGTGAATCTTGACTATGCCGCCTCGACGCCCATGCGCGCCGAGGCGCTCCTTGCGCAGCGCGAGTACGACGACAGCGAGCTTGCCGGCGTCAACCCCAACTCGCTGCATTCGCTCGGCCGCAAGGCCGCTGCACGCCTGGAAGTCGCCCGTCGCGAGATCGCCCAAAGCTTTGGCGCACGCGTTCGCCCGTCCGAGATCATCCTCACCAACGGCGGCACCGAGGCTAACCAGCTGGCGCTGCTCGGACTTGCCGAAGGCGCTCGTCAGCGCGACCGCAAGCGCAGCCGCGTGATCGTATCTGCCATCGAGCACGATTCAATTCTGGACAACCTGCCGCTGCTGCGTGCCGCCGGCTTTACCGTCGACCTGGTGCAGCCCTGCCGCGCGGGCTACATTGAGCCTGCCACGCTTGTCGAGCTGCTGGGCGACGACGTGGCGCTCGTGAGCATCATGGTTGCCAACAACGAGACCGGCGTAGTGCAGCCCATCCGCGAGCTGGCCGCCGCCGCACATGCTGCCGGCGCCCTGTTCCACACCGATGCCATCCAGGGCTATCTGCATATTCCGTTCGATGTCACCGAGCTGGGCGTCGATGCTATGACCGTTGCCGCGCACAAGATCGGCGGCCCCGTGGCATCCGGCGCGCTCTACCTTAAGAGCCGCACGCCGCTGCGCCCGCGCATTTTTGGCGGCGGACAGGAGGCCGGTCGTCGTGCCGGCACGCAGGACCTGCGCACGCAGCTGGCCTTTGCCGCTGCCGCCCGCACGCTGGCGCCCCATGTGGCCCAGGAGCGTGCGACGCTGCAAACCCTTTCCGACAAGCTCTACGCCACGCTTACGGCCCACCCGCGCATTCACGCCACGATGGGCGACTACGCGCAGGCCGACCGTCTGCCCGGCATGGTATCGATATACATTGACGGCATGGACTCCGAGGAGCTCATCATTAAGCTCGACGCCGCCGGCTTTGAGGTATCGGCAGGATCGGCGTGCTCGAGCGGCAGCATGGACCCGAGCCATGTTTTAAGCGCGATGGGCATCGGTCGCGAGCAGGCATTGGGCGCACTGCGCATTTCCTTTGATGACCGCGTGAATCCCGACGATCTGGACGAGTTTGCCCAGACGCTGCTCACGATCGTAGGCGCCGCATGATCGTCGCCGAGCTTGAGCGCGCGCTGCTGGCACGCTATCCCAAGGCGGACGCCGAGGGCTGGGATCATGTAGGACTCTCCATCGGCGACCCTGCCGCGGAGATTACCGGTGTTGCCTGCGCACTCGATGCGACCGAAGCCAACGTGCACCGCGCCCAGGAGGCCGGTGCCAACGTGTTGTTGACGCATCATCCTATCTACATCAAGGCGCCCGAGGCGTTTTGCCCGGCGGATGCCACTCGCCCCCAGTGCAGCGCGGCACTCTATGAGGCGGCCCGTTGCGGCGTGAGCATCATATCGCTCCACACCAACCTGGACCGCTCGCACGAAGCCCGTGTCTGCCTGAGTGAGCTGCTGGGTGCCGCACCCATGAGCTCACTGGAGCACGTGGACGACCCCGAGGCAACCGGTCTGGGCGCGCTTGCAACGCTCAACGACCCGTGCACGCTGCGCGATCTTGCCACCCGTGCTGCCACGGCCTTCGGCAGCGACCCGCGTGTGTGGGGCGAAGCCGATCGCCCGGACCGCACCGTCGCCATTTTGGGCGGCTCCCTGGGCGACTTTGGAGAGCTCGCGATCGCCGCGGGCGCGGACGTTGTCGTGACGGGCGAGGCGGGCTACCACGTGACGCAAGACCTTGCCTTACGCGGGCTGCCGGTGATCTTGCTCGGTCACGACCGCTCTGAGGAGCCGTTCGTTGATATATTGATGAACTCTGCAGTTGACGCCGGGGTCGACCCCCGTCATGCGATTAAAATACTGAACCCTTGCCAATGGTGGACTGTGACAAAAGGAGAGAACTTATGAGCGCCGGCGCTACGCTACTCAAGCTGCAACAGATCGATTTGGAGCTCGCCCGCAACAAGAGCGAACTTGCCAATATGCCGGAGCTCAAGGAGCTCGCTTCCAAGCGCAAGACCTATGTGAAGCTCAAGTCCGAGATGACCAAGCTCTACGCCCAGCGCAAGGATCTGGACATTGAGCTTGACGATCTCAACACCACCGAGATTCAGACTAACAACGCCATCGAGGCTGCCAAGAAGCGCCACGTCGACGGCTCCGACTACCGCGAGGTTCAGGACCTGGAGAACGAGCTCGCCACCCTGGCCAAGCGTCTGGACAAGATCGAGCACACCCGCAAGGACGTCGTTGTCGCCCATAAGGAGGCGCTCGACCGCGAGGCTCGCGCACAGGCCATCATCGCCAAGTTCGAGGAGGGCGTAAAGGCCGACACCAAGGCCGCCCGTGCCAAGGCTGCCGACCTGCAGGCTCAGATTGACGCCGCCACGAAGGAGCGCACCGCGCTTGCTGCCACGCTGCCGGCCGACGTGCTCACCGACTACGAGCGTCTGCTCAAGCAGTTCCGCGGCCTGGCGGTCGAGACCATCCAGGGCAACATCCCCACGGTTTGCCACACCGCACTGCAGGCATCGTCCATGAGCGACCTCAACCACGACGGCAGGTCAATTACGCACTGCCCGTACTGCCACCGTCTCCTGGTGCTCCCGAGCAAGGAAGCTTAAACGATGGCGGCATCCAACAATTCAATGCAACTTGAGGGAAAAACGATCCTGCTGGGCATTACCGGCGGGATCGCCGCCTATAAGTCGTGCAATATCGTGCGCCTGCTGCAAAAGCGCGGTGCGCGCGTCAAGGTCGTTATGAGCGAGCATGCCACCGAGTTTGTGGGCCCGCTCACCTTCCGCGCGCTCACCAACGAGCCCGTTGCTGTGGGCCTATTCGACGAGCCCTCCGACCCCATCCACCACATTTCGCTGGCGCAGGAGCCCGATCTGGTGGTCGTGGCGCCCGCGACGGCCAATATCATCGCCAAGATGGCCAACGGCATCGCCGACGACCTCATCTCCACCACGCTGCTTGCGACGCCGCGACCCATCGTGATCGCACCCGCTATGAACAACGGCATGTGGAAGGCGCCGGCGACACAGGCCAACATGTCCACGCTGCGCGAGCGCGGTGTCCATGTGGTGGGACCCGGCAGCGGCTACCTTGCCTGCGGCGACGTGGACACCGGACGTATGAGCGAGCCCGAGGACATCGTCGAGGCTGTCTGTGAGGTGCTCAACCCCGCGCCTAAGGACCTGGCAGGTAAGCGCATCGTGATTACCGCCGGCCCCACGCACGAGCCGATCGATCCGGTGCGATTCATTGGCAACCGCTCTTCGGGCAAGATGGGCATCGCCCTGGCGGGGGAGGCCGCACGCCGCGGTGCCGAAGTCACGCTCGTGTTGGGACCGACATCGCTCGATGTTCCCCGCGGCGTGGAGTGCGTGCGCGTGCAAACCGCCGCAGAGATGCTCCAGGCGGCACTGAGCGCCTTCCAGACGGCCGATGCGGC
>CAVEDI010000263.1:0-2280 GCA_963614405.1 Oscillospiraceae bacterium
AGCTCCACGGAACGCTTGTCGAGGCCACGATGAGCTCTGCTGTCGTCGATGTGTCGGGCGTTGGCTTTGAGCTCGGCATCTCGGGCAGCACTGCGGCCACGTTGCCGACGCCCGGTGGCGAGGTCTGCCTCTACACGCGTATGCAGGTGCGCGAGGACGCCATGACACTTTTCGGTTTTTCCTCAAAGGATGAGCGCATGATGTTCGACCGGCTCGTGTCCGTTTCGGGCGTTGGCCCGCGCCTGGCGCTTGCCGTGCTTTCCACCTATACCGTGGGGCAGCTGTATTCGCTGGTGATGGCCGAGGACGACAAGGGCATGGCCAAGGTACCCGGTGTGGGCAAAAAGACAGCTCAGCGCCTGATCCTGGAACTCAAGAGCACCTTTGCCAAGGATAAGGGCTTTGTGCCGGTCGACGTGATTCCCGGACAGGTTGCGATGCCCGTGCCCGCTGCCGCTCCCTCGGTGATCGATGATGCCCGTGCGGCGCTCCTTTCCATGGGCTTTAGCCCGCAGGAGACCGATGTTGCCCTGAGCGGGTATGATGGGCAGAATATGCGTGTCGAGGATCTGCTCGGCGCGGCGCTTAAGCGACTCGGAATGGATGCGTGATGTGGGAAGCCGATGACTCTCAGGACTTGTGGGCGACGCCCGGTAACTCGCCGGCGGCATCCATGGCGCACGGCGAGCGCATGGTGGGCTCGGAGCTGACGACCGAGGATCTCGATGTCGACCGCACTTTGCGCCCTCAGCGCCTGGACGATTACTGTGGCCAGGAGCACATCAAGCAGAGCCTGCGCGTGTTGATCGAAGCGGCGCAGAGCCGTGGCGAGACGCTCGACCACGTGATCTTCTCGGGTCCTCCGGGCCTGGGCAAGACCACGCTGGCCACCGTTATCGCCAACGAGCTGGGCGCTCAGATCAAGACCACGAGTGGCCCTGCCATCGCGCGCACGGGCGACCTGGCGGCCATCCTTACTAACTTGCAGCCGGGCGATGTGCTGTTTATCGACGAGATCCACCGCCTCAACCGTTCGGTCGAGGAGGTCCTGTACCCCGCGATGGAGGACTTTGCCCTCGATATCGTGATTGGCAAGGGTCCGGCGGCGCGCTCGATTCGCCTGGATATTCCCAAGTTTACGCTGGTAGCGGCAACGACCCGCTCAGGCATGTTGACCGGCCCGTTGCGCGACCGCTTTGGCATTTCGTATCGTCTGGATTACTACACGGTCGAGGAGCTCGCGCAGATTGTGACGCGCTCGGCGACTATCCTGGGCGTGACGATCGACCATCCCAGTGCACTCGAGATCGGCTCGCGTTCGCGCGGCACGCCACGTCTTGCCAACCGCCTTCTCAAGCGCGTGCGCGATTACGCACAGGTGCGTGGCAGCGGCCCTATCGAGCTCGATATCTGCCGCCAGGCGCTCGAGTTCTTCGAGATCGACGAGCTCGGTCTGGACTGGATGGATATTCGTATCTTGGAGACGCTTGCCAAGACGTTCTCCGGCCGTGCTGTAGGCCTGACGACCCTTGCCAGTGCGGTGGGCGAGGACCCGGGCACGCTCGAGGATGTCTATGAGCCCTATTTGCTGCAGTGCGGGTTGATGATTCGTACGCCGCAGGGCCGTCAGGCAACCCTTCGCACCTTTGAGCACCTGGGGATTGAACCTACCGTTTAGGGCGCTTTGTTTTGGCGGGCTGTTGGACTATCGCTGGGCATCGGGTAAACATATCGCCGTTCATCGGTTATGGGCGTTTTACTATTGCGCGCCCGTGCTATGCTGAATTGGTCTTTTTCTCATTCGGTAACGAAAGGACCGCCCATGCCTACTGACATCGAAATCGCACGTTCTGTCACGCCACTGCCTATTACCGAGGTGGCCAAGAACGCCGGCGTCGACGTTAAGCACCTTATTCCGTACGGCTTCGACAAGGCTAAGGTCGACTATTCACTGCTCAACGAGCCGACTGATCACCAGGCCAAGCTCGTCCTCGTGACCGCCATCAACCCCACGCCCGCCGGCGAGGGCAAGACCACCACGACCATCGGTCTGGCCGATGGCCTGCGCCGTCGCGGTGTTAAGAGCGCCGTGGCCCTGCGCGAGCCTTCGCTCGGTCCCGTCTTTGGCGTAAAGGGTGGTGCCGCCGGCGGCGGTTGGGCCCAGGTCATCCCTATGGAGGACATCAACCTGCACTTTACCGGCGACTTCCATGCCATCGGTGCCGCCAATAACCTGCTGGCCGCCATGCTCGACAACCACATCCAGCAGGGCAATCAGCT